>NZ_JBRILT010000037.1:0-48988 GCF_052977065.1 Shewanella sp. 125m-1 | reverse complement strand
AGGTTCTAGGTTCTAGGTTCTAGGTTCTAGGTTCTAGGTTCTAGGTTCTAGGTTCTAGGTTCTAGGTTCTAGGTTCTGCATACCAAACAACACCAAGCTGGCTCTTTATAATCTTTCGTTTTCCGCTGCCGTTGATTCTCTGTCTATTCAGCTTTTGTTGTACCATCTTGCCTTTGCGGCCTTTGCCGTCTCAGCTTGTATCGTCTCAGCTATTCTCGACTTATCACCTGCTCTTTCGGCTTTATCTTCTTTAGAATCTAGAGCACTCGTAAACTCGCTGCGAGGACGCTTCGCGGCTAGAGCGGGCTTCGCCCTGCTATACAATCAAAAGACGGCATTGTGTTTTTTATGTAGGTTGGGCTTTAGCCCATCAAAGGTGACGGCATAAATGCCGACCTACTTTAGAACAAGGACCTAGATCCTAGGACCTTCTTGCCTTCATCATCTCTAAGCTGGTATCGAGCATACGGTTAGCAAAACCCCACTCGTTATCACACCAGAGTAATAGCTTCACCAAATGACCATCGCTGACTCGGGTCTGCGTGCCATCGACAATGCTTGAACGTGGGTCGTGGTTAAAGTCACACGATACTAACGGCTCATTGGTAAATCCGACCACGCCAGAATATGAACCTTCAGTTGCTTGTTTAAGCACTCGGTTCACGGTTTCGATATCGACGCGCTTATTGAGCGTAACGGAAAGGTCGATTGCGGTGACGTTAATGGTCGGCACGCGTACAGAGATAGCTTCAAACTTATCTTTCATGTGCGGCAAAATACGCTCAATACCCCGAGCAAGTTTAGTATCGACAGGGATGATTGATTGACCAGCGGCGCGGGTTCTACGTAAATCGTCATGATAGGCATCGATCACTTGCTGATCATTCATTGCCGAATGGATAGTGGTAATCGCACCACTTTTAACTTCAAAATGCTTATCGAGCACGTCGATCACCGGTACGATACAGTTAGTCGTGCATGATGCATTCGACACTATGGTATGTTCGGCTTTGAGTAAATCTTGGTTAACACCATAAACAATGGTGGCGTCGACATCGCTAGATGACGGGTTACTGATTAGAACTTGCTTAGCACCCGCTTTTATATGCGCTTCACATTGCACTCTGTCATTAAGCACGCCCGTCGCTTCATAAACAATATCAATATCCAGTTCTTTCCAGGGCAGATTTTCAGGATTAGGTTCATGCAGCAATTTAATGGCGTCGTCACCAATAATCATATGCTGATTATCAAGTGACACTTGGGTGTGGAAGCGCCCGTGGGTGGTGTCGTACTGAGTTAAATGAAGCATCGCTTCAGGTTTGGCCAACTCATTAATCGCCACTATCTGAATGCGGTCACGTTTGGCAGATTCATACACTGCACGAAGAATTGAACGACCGATACGGCCATAACCATTGATAGCGACTCTGATCATGTAAGCTTTCTATTTCCTTTAACAGCTTAATTATTGATACGACAACGGCCTACCTCAATAGGTAAGCCGTTGTATCATAAATGCTTAAAGTAAAAAATACGTAAACAATTATTCTGTATCATAGAGCAAATTATTGATGCAATACACTGATTAATCTTTCGACTCGCGCCTAGGTTAACCGCCCATTGCATCATTAGCTCTGACACGTTAGCTGATTATAGTCCGTTAACGGTTGCTACAACGTTTTCAACAGTAAAGCCAAAGTACTTCAACAAGTCGCCACCAGGAGCAGACTCACCGAAGGTGCTCATGCCCACAACTGCGCCGCCAAAGCCAACATACTTGTGCCAGAAATCAACGTGAGCCGCTTCAATCGCAACACGCTTAGTCACAGAGGCTGGTAGTACAGACTCTTTATAAGCCGCATCTTGCTTATCGAACTCGTTAGTTGACGGCATAGACACAACGCGAACCTTTTGTCCTTGCTCAGTCAGTACTTTTGCAGAATCTAGTGCTAGCTGAACTTCAGAGCCTGTAGCAATCAGGATTAGGTCTGGTGTGCCAGCGCAATCACTTAGTACATAACCACCTTTAACAACGTTCGCTAACTGCTCTGCAGTACGTGTTTGCGCAGCAAGGTTTTGACGACTGAAGATTAGCGATGTTGGCGCGTTACGGCGCTCGATTGCATTCTTCCAAGAAACCGCAGTTTCAGCCGCATCACATGGACGCCATACCGTCATGTTTGGTGTCATACGTAGGTTTGCAAGCTGTTCAACTGGCTGGTGAGTTGGACCATCTTCACCTTGACCGATAGAGTCATGGGTATAAACGAAGATGTTCTGAATGCCCATCAATGCAGACATACGTACAGCATTACGTGCGTATTCCATAAACATCATGAACGTTGCGCCGTAGTTGATGAAACCACCGTGTAGAGAAGCACCGTTCATGATACCGCTCATGCCGAATTCACGTACACCGTAATAGATGTAGTTACCGGCTGGATCGTCTTGAATACCTTTAGAGCCTGACCAAAGCGTTAGGTTAGAACCGGCTAGATCTGCAGAGCCACCTAGCATTTCAGGTAGGATAGCGCCAAATGCACCAATAGCATTTTGTGATGCTTTACGGCTAGCAATGCCTTCTGCTTTATCTTGACACTCTTGAACGAAAGCTTGTGCTTTCTCTTCAAAGTCAGCAGGTAGGTCGCCAGAAATAACACGACGCTTGTATTCAGCCGCCAATTCTGGGAATGCTGCTTCATATGCTGCGAACTTATCGTTCCAGTTAGCTTCGTTAGCTTGACCCGCTTCTTTAGCATCCCAACCCGCGTAAACGTTTTCTGGGATTTCAAATGCACCGTGGTTCCAGCCAAGGAATTCACGAGCCGCTGCGATTTCAGCATCACCTAGTGGTGCGCCGTGACAGTCGTGGCTGCCAGACTTGTTTGGTGAACCAAAACCGATAGTCGTTTTACAGCAGATCATGGTTGGCTTGTCTGTAACAGACTTAGCTTCTTCGATAGCCGCACGAATAGCGTCGCTGTCGTGGCCATCTACGTTTGCAATAACATGCCAGCCGTAAGACTCAAAACGCTTAGGCGTATCGTCAGTGAACCAGCCTTCTACGTGACCATCGATAGAGATACCGTTGTCATCCCAGAACGCGACTAGCTTGCCAAGACCTAGGGTGCCGGCTAGTGAACATGCTTCATGAGAGATACCTTCCATCAAACAGCCATCACCTAGGAAGCAGTATGTGAAGTGATCAACGATGTCGTGACCAGGCTGGTTGAACTGTGCAGCCAGTGTCTTTTCAGCAATCGCCATACCTACAGCGTTGCTGATACCAGCGCCTAGTGGGCCAGTTGTCGTTTCAACACCGGGGGTGTAACCGTATTCTGGGTGTCCCGGTGTTTTAGAGTGAAGCTGACGGAAGTTTTTCAACTCTTCGATAGGTAATGCGTAACCTGTAAGGTGCAGCAAAGAGTAAATAAGCATAGAGCCGTGGCCGTTAGAAAGGATAAAGCGGTCACGATCAACCCAGTCTGGGTTGTTTGGGTTGTGCTTTAGGAAATCGTTCCATAGCACTTCAGCAATATCAGCCATCCCCATTGGTGCACCTGGGTGACCAGAATTGGCTTTTTGAACAGCATCCATGGTCAATGCGCGGATTGCGTTTGCGAGTTCTTTACGAGATGACATGCTCTCTCCTGCTTCGTTTTGAGGTATTGAGGCTTAGATTGAGAAAAGGGCCACAAATTTGTATTTGCTTTTCCCTTCCCTACAGCAAATTTTGGAGCCATATTTTCGCCTACTCGCCAGTAGGACGCAAATTTAATTCACCCAGAATGAAAAATATTGGCACTTTTAAGTGAGATGAATGAAGCTTGAGCAAATTAATGCCATCAAATAATAGCTTTTTTCTATTTCAGCGGTGAGTTTTTGGCAAAAATGGGCAAATTATTGATCATTCCTAAATCAGAACGCTGCGCATAAAACAGTAAAAATCACCTTTACTTACATAGATCTAATGTAAATCAAAAACCCTATTAAATATCCATCTAGCAAATAAAATGCGCGCGTGACTGCACAAAATTTAGTGAAAGGGGTGTCATCAACTCTGTTTTACACTAGAATAGCCGTCTAGATGTAGATACTTCTACACATTCAAATTGTTTAAAGACGAGATTTTCCATCATGGCAAAGCACTTGTTTACCTCTGAGTCGGTCTCAGAAGGTCATCCAGATAAAATCGCCGATCAGATTTCTGATGCGGTACTAGACGCAATTTTGGCGCAAGATCCAAAAGCTCGTGTAGCATGCGAAACTTATGTCAAAACTGGCATGGTTATGGTTGGCGGCGAAGTTACCACTTCAGCTTGGGTTGATATCGAAGAGATCACCCGTAAGACTGTACGTGACATTGGCTACACTCACTCAGATATGGGTTTTGATGCCGACTCTTGCGCTATCCTAAACGTAATTGGTAAGCAGTCTCCAGACATCAACCAAGGTGTTGACCGTGCTGACCCTAAAGAGCAAGGTGCTGGTGACCAAGGTTTAATGTTTGGCTATGCCAACAACGAAACCGACGTACTCATGCCTGCGCCTATTACTTATTCGCACAAGCTAGTTAAGCGTCAGTCTGAAGTACGTAAAGACAAGACACTTCCATGGTTACGTCCTGATGCGAAAAGTCAGGTTACTTTTGCTTATAACTCAGATGGCAGCATTGCTGGTATCGATGCAGTTGTTCTATCTACGCAGCACAGCGAAGATGTGACTCAAGCAGACCTCATTGAAGGTGTAATGGAAACCATCATCAAGCCAGTATTACCGGCTAAGTGGTTATCTAAAGACACTAAATACTTCATCAACCCAACTGGCCGTTTCGTTATCGGTGGTCCAGTAGGTGATTGTGGTCTAACGGGTCGTAAGATCATCGTTGACACATACGGTGGTATGGCTCGTCACGGTGGTGGTGCTTTCTCTGGTAAAGACCCATCAAAAGTTGACCGTAGTGCAGCATACGCAGCACGTTACGTTGCTAAGAACATCGTTGCAGCAGGTCTTGCAGACCGTTGTGAGCTTCAAGTGTCTTACGCTATTGGTGTTGCAGAGCCAACTTCAATCAGCATCGAAACATTTGGCACTGCTAAAGTTGGCGAAGAGCTATTGATTGACCTAGTACGTCGTCACTTCGACCTACGTCCATACGGTCTAACAGAAATGTTGAACCTAGCTCGTCCAATCTACCAAGCGACTGCAGCATACGGTCACTTTGGTCGTAACGAGTTCCCATGGGAAGCTACAGACAAAGTTGACGCTCTACGCGCTGACGCAGGTCTATAATCGTTACCGATTAGTTCGGCGTTGCTGGTTCAACGCCGATAAAAACCGCCATTTGGCGGTTTTTTTATGTCTGGAACATTTATGACGATTTACCATGGATGACTTTTTCAAAATAGTAAATCGTCGTTGTGTCTGCAATTAGCAATATTAAGTTGTGGTTTTGCATCAGAGCACACAATTACGCAAGACGCCATAAACTCATCCCTGAGGGCTTAACCACAGCATCCCTGCTGCGGATACTTGCTTCATTTGTATCACTCTGATTACTATCAATGTACAACATAATATTCCCAGCGCAGCTCTCTACAGACTAAGAATGAGGTAGTTACAAAGTGCAATTAACTTGGTTAGCGGCTGATGAGCGTATCGAGGTGAAGAAGTTTTATCGCCAGCACATGCCTTATGCACGCCTGTTGCAGAAGGAGTCTGTCTGCGTGTTAACGCAAGCTGACCCTAACCTTGATAGCTTTGACGAAATCACTTCTTCCAACATAATCGCTAGTGCGCGTATTCGGCCTATTGGTCAGTTAGCTATTTTAACTGGCATGTTAGTGCACCCAGATTTTCGTGGCCAAGGTGTTGGGCATCAGTTGATGCGAGAACTTTCACCCGTGATTAGTGACGGCAAGACGTATATTTTTGCCTTAGCGAATTTAGAAGGGTTTTATTCGCAACATGGTTTTTGCGCTGTGGCATCAGCGCCGAATGATATTGAGCAGTTGTTTCTGAAGTATCAGGGGGATGGTGAAAGGTTGGTGTTAATGGGATTAACTGGTGCTATTGAACGATAGCTTTCGTTTTATTTGAGGCCTTACGGCCTTTGAAGCAATCAAACTTCGTTTGACCTTATAGTTAGACTGCGTCTAACAACTAACTCAAGCTCCGCTTGAGAAAGGTCGTGGCGCTTCGCCCACACCAGATTTTTAAGGCATCAGGCTGCGCCTGACCAAAGTCGTGAGCTTCCAGCTCGCACACGGCCAAGAAGGGGTCTACAGCTACCCCCTCTTGGATCTCCCCTGCCGCCCCGACGAAGTTGTTGATCCTCATACTCCAATAAAAATCGCCTAACGGCTCAGATGGGACATCCATGTCCCGCTGAGCCTGAGCCATCATCCATGATGGCTCCACCGCATTTTCATCTACGTATTTCGGCAACTCCGATGGGATTAGGTGTTTTCTGTAAGTTTTGTCACTCACTTTTGCCCCATTACGCATTCGCAAGAGAAATAGATATACCGAAGAACAGCTAATAGAGCCTTATATTCTCTAATTTATTGTGCGCAGCAGCTCTGACTTACAAGTCCTAGATAAATTCGCAGTTACATTCCCACAACAGATATACCCCTTGAGAAAAAAGAGCGGAAAATGAGCATAGAATGCTCCCTCCCCGCACTACTCCGTAAGCCACCGAAATTAAAATATTTAGCGAAAGATTGAAGAGACCTCGACTTCAAGATGATCAAGTTTTCAAGTTTGATATGGCTCCAGCAAATCGACATATTATTGAGCTGCGACACCATATACTGATACCGGCTAAATTTGACTTAAATCAAATACTTATACCACTATAAAGGTATAATACTAGGTAAGTTCAGTATTACTCACTGTGGCACTATGAAAATAATTAACCCTACGGACGCCGATCTTCTTACATCAGGTGAACGTTATGCTTTAGACCAAAAATTGAAGAAATTACTAAGCAACGAAGATTGCTTTGTCTACGTTCAACCTAATATAAACAGCTTACGACCAGATTTTGTTGTTATTGGCAAAAGCTTCGGTGTACTGATTATTGAAGTGAAGGACTGGAGTGAAGAATTTATTCTTTCCTCTAATTCTAAATTAGTGTCTTGTAAAAATGGGCGTTTTAAAAACCCTATTGATCAAATTGAAACATATGAAAGTATTATTTTAAGCAAGCTTAATGGAGTGTTTGATTTTATAGATGAGGCTGGAGAGCTCAAAGTTAGTGTTAGAAAATTAGTTTTTTATACTAACTTAAACTCCGATTACTTAGAGTCGAAGCCTGAGCTTATGGGGAGCTCATCAATAATATATGATCGAAGAAAGCTAAGAACATTAACATTAGATGAGCTAGTAATCGAACGTCAAAACAATCTTAGTAATGCCGAGATACTTGCTATTCGAAGTGTTCTTTTCCCAGAAATAGTTATCCCAACAGAAACAAGGCAGTCAGATGACTTTGTTGAAGTTAAAGATGTAAAAGCACTAGATTACGAGCAAGAGGAATTTGCCAAAAAAGTTCCTAATGGACACTATATGGTGTCTGGTATTCCCGGTAGCGGAAAAACAGTGATCTTGTTATCGCGAGCGTTGCACTTGGCTCAACGTTATGAAAGCTACTCGATATTAATACTTACATATACAAAAGCTTTAGCTAATAAGCTAAAACACCAGCTTACAGTGAAAGCTAAGGATATGAATATTCCTGAAAGTGTTAAAAGCAGAATTCAGATCAAGCACTTCCATAAGCTTTGCTATGACATTATAGGATTTAACAAAAGAGTCGCAGATCAAAGCGGTGAAAAATACTACAGTGAGCTTTGGCCTCAAGAAGCAATCAATGGCTTAAAAGGTAAAAACGGAACTTATGATGCTGTATTAGTTGATGAGTACCAAGACTTTCATGTGGATTGGTTTGAATTATGTAAAACTATTTGTAAAAAAAGTGAAGATGGACAAGAAAACTTGTTCTTTGCTGGAGATCGTTTACAACGAATCTATGATATTACTTGGAGTAGTTATAAAGAAATTGGCATTAATATCCAAGGTCGAAGTAAATTACTAAAAATACCTTATCGAACAAACCAGAATCACCTAGATTTTGCATTGAAGTTTCTATCAAATGATGACGTACTAGCAAAGGATATTGGTAATTTCTACGAGATGGATAAATTAAATGGCTTTGCAAATAATGGTAATTCGATTGACTTGGTAGAGGGGAATGCAACTTCAATTTCTAGTTATGTAGAGCAGTTGGTTAACAAACTAGATATCTTGCCTCAAGATATACTAATTTTATGCCATACAAATTATGAATGCCGAGAAATGCTAAGAACTTTACCAAACAATATCGCAAGTAAATTTGATAGTGGTAAGGAGCCCCAAAAATGCAAAGGATTGATCACCACTTATCATTCATCAAAAGGTTTAGAGGCAAAATACTGTATTTTATATAAAGTTGATAAATTTGAAGTACAAAGAAACAATAGAACATTAATTTATGTTGGTATGACAAGAGCATCTGAAAAGCTAATTGTAAACTATGATCGTGATAATAACTTTGCATCTGAAATATTAGAACTCTTGGATCAATAAAAAGTGGGTGTCAGAGTAAACTTTCTAGAGTTTCTAGAGTTTCTAGAGTTTCTAGAGTTTCTAGAGTTTCTAAGCAGAATAACTATTCCCCATAGATATCAAACGAATAGTGAAACTCACAGAAAACACCTATTCCCCATCGGAGTTGCCGAAGTTATTGAAGACAATCGCGTGAGTGAGGCATGGATGCCGAGATAGCCTTAGGTGAGCCATGGATGGCGAATATGAGGCGATAGCGATTGTCGAAAATAACTGAGGATCAACAACTTCGTCGGGGCGGCTCGGGTGATGCAAGAGGGGGAAGCTGTTGTCCCCCTTTTGCCCGAGTGTGAGCTGGAAGCTCACGACTTTAGTTGTTAGACGAAGTCTAACTGAATCACGTTTATCAAGCGCAGCTTGATTGGAACTAGGGGGTGGGAAACATTCCCACATCACCATTACTGGTTTGCCAAAACCTCTTCCAATTTAAGCCCGGTCAGATCTCGAATAGTACGCCATAAATAATAAAAGGTCCCCATCATCATCAACATCGATGGCACGGCGATCATTGGGTAACTGTATAAGCTCAATTGCCCCAGCTGTTCATTGAACTCAGGGGTCCCGGCTGGGCTGGTGACTATCCATTTGGCCAGTATGTAATTCATGGTGGCCGAGAACGCGAACGAGCCGGCAACAAAATAGGTGGCTGTCATGAGTCGCTTTTCAAACGCCGCCATACAATTGTTCTGTTGTAAGCGCTTCATGATCTTATCTACGTCCATCACCGCTGGATTAAAGACCAAGACTTTAATTAGTGGCTTAGAAGTAAAGGTCGAAATAAGCACTGCAATGCCGATAGCGGCTGGAATCGCGGCTTCTTTAATTGCCAACCATTTAAGGTCAAGCTCCAGTAAACCAATGCCGCCGGTTAACATCACATTGGCTAAGCCAAGCAAGGCGATAAAATTAAACTTTTTATACTTTATTAGCTCAAATATGCCCCACCCTAGCGGAAAGCTTAACGCCAACATTAATCCACCACTCGCCCCGAGCTGATCATCACCACTTAGCTTCATTAGAATAAAAGCGGGGATGACGATACTCACTAACAGGTCAACCATAGGCCGAGGTTTATGTGTCGATGTACTACTCATATGTTGTTTTCCAGCCGAAGCATATAAGCTTCGAAAAAATTTAAAGATAAACCAGCGCTGCTTCTATGATCTTAGACTAGCCACTCTATGATGCCAGCATTGATACTAAACCGCGTACAGGGGCGTAAAAATACCTTTTTCTACCTCAGGTGTCACTCTTGTTCAAACATAACTGAGACTCAGCATGTTAGCCGCTACAATGTCTGAAACTGTACAAAAGAAAGTTGGCGACTCTTCTATGCCGAATAACCATTCCGTTGAGCAAACTCCAATCGCCATAAAAAACAGCTGTTATCTATGGCGATTATCGAAATGGATTGGAAACTATTTATAAAAAGAGCGTAAACAGAGGAAGCCGTTGCCCCGCTTTATAGAGTGTGAACAAGAAGCTGACACTCTCTATCAACAATGATCAAAATGTGCGTTTTCCATGCACATAAACTCAACTTGTTGCATCGACAAGACTGGCGGTTGTAGAACCTGTATCGACTCTGGATTAATGTCATCTAAACTCGCGACTTCATCAATCGCATTGCCGTAAGAGTTAGTCCGACCACAATAGATAAAATGCTTGTGCCAACGCACTAAGTACGCAGTTTGTGTTTTACCTTCAAAGGTTAATTCTGCTTCTAGCGCATGACACTCTTGGCCTTGGGCCGTTAATACCGCAACCACCAACTTAAGGTTATCAAACCCAGATAAGTTTAATGTTAGATACGGAGAGAAAATGGCTGCTACTGATTCAGATAACATAAAAATCCTTAAAAAAACTTTCGCTGGTTGGCAATACAAGCAAGTAATAATCACGGCCATCATAACTAATATAATCGACAACTTGCATACCGCCTTTACGAGTATGTGCGGCAAACGAGCCTGCGTTGTCTTCTGCGATAAAGGTCAACATATAAGGCAGTTCATTAGCGACCAGTTTTTTAATATAGCTCACAAGTGCTTCAAATATGCCCTGACCGCGATGACGACTATCAATCCATATTGGCCCATATTGACAGCAGTTCTTCTCGGTGAGTTTTGCGCGCTCATAATCAAGACGAGGTAAACGATTTAGCAAGTTACGATAGATAGGCCATTGCTTGAAGAAAGACCATCGCCCCGCAATAACATAACCGACTATAGCACCTTCAACTTCAGCCACAACCACCCAATGCTGATCCACCAATGTCGTTAAATCGGCCTGCGTGAACGATTGCCCCTCAAGTGAATTGTCGCGCTTATCGGCAACAAGCTCATCTTGTAAGTGTTCTTGCTCCAGTGCAACTAAGGTTGCGATATCGGCGGTTTTTGCACGTCTTATATTCATCTCTGTCTTCTACACTCAATCTTGGTTCTGTTGGAGTAAAAACACTAATTAACTAGCAATTATAACTGAATAATCGTGAGGGTCGTTAGGCTTCAAACTATCGTTATTTTTTAAGGAAGTGCATAAAACTGTAAATCCTTAACCAAAGTGACCAAGCGAGCATTACTTAGCCAGATACAGATCAGGTTTTTACATATTTAACATTCAAATAACCCAGCAAAGCCCGTATAGTTATTTGGCGATATAAGCTTGATAAAAGCCTATCTAGGCCTCCATAACAATAAGCGAGCTCACTCATGTTAGCGCAAAAAATCAATCATAACATTTGGATTAGGGAACAGGATCATCCTGCTATTAGCTTGCCGAGATGGCAACAACAAGTAGACTTAATTAACGACCTTTATCAATCTGAAGCCACTGTTATTCTTCAGTCTAATGGTGATAGAGGCCAAATAACATGTAGCAGTCCCCAGCAGACAGGTAACGCCTTTGCCGCTGGCGATATGCTCCAAAGAGAAGGGCTTATTGATGCCATTTGCGAAACAGTCAGCTACGGGTTAGTGCCATTTGAACCCGCTAAGCTCGGTGGCAGCTTTGCTGTTTTTAACACATTACTCGCTATCAAGCTCACTTGGCCTGATGGCAGACTATTTGGTTGCCTTGTGATCTGTAACCCCGCCAGTGATAAAATCAGTGCGACCTCTGCAGCGGTCTGCGAAACGGTAAAAGCACTTATTCAAGGTGAATTGAAGCAGATGTATATGATGGAGCAGCTGCAGAGAATGTCGGTTCAGGACGAATTTACCTGTATGCTCAATCCTTACGGTTTTAATTTAATGGCTCCTAGGCAGTTAAGCTTGAGTCGCCGCTTTGGCTCTCATGCCGGGATTATTATTCTAGAAGATGTCCCCTCTTCCCAACATCAGAAATACACCGAGACACAACGTATTCGAATTATGGCTAGGGTTATTTCAGAAAGCATGCGTGAAGCTGATATATCGGCGCGAATTCAAAACCAGCAATTTATTATTCTCGCCTTTGTTGATAACGAGTCTAACTTAGACAGTTTAATCGCCCGTTTGCGCAAACGACTCAGCAAGGAAGCACCGGAAATTAATCTTGTCACAGGCAAATGCTTTTTTACCCCAGACACTCAATTAACGTTAATTCCGATGCAGGAGCAAGCGACTGCAGATCTTGAAAGAAATCGGGGTTAATAGAAGATCCTAGGTTCTAGGTTCTAGGTTCTAGGTCCTAGGTCCTAGGTCCTAGGTCCTAGAAAATGCTAAGACGGTAAAAGCTGAAAGGCAAAGACAAAAAAGAGCCGGAAAGACCACATAGACGCTTGTGTAGGTCGGCATTTATGCCGTCATCTGTGATGGGCTAAAGCCCAACCTACATAAAAAACACAATGCCCTCTTTTGATTGTATAGCAGGACGAAGTCCGCTCTAGCCGCGACTTTACGAGTGTTCTTGGCTCCTGGCTCTTTAAAGCATTTTTGTAGGTCGGCATTTATGCCGTCATCTGTGATGGGCTAAAGCCCAACCTACATAAAAAACACAATGCCCTCTTCTGATTGTATAGCAGGACGAAGTCCGCTCTAGCCGCGAAGCGTCCTCGCAGCGAGTTTCGAGCGCTCTAGGTTCTAGGTTCAAAGTTAAACCGCTATTGTTGATTTTGCTTTTGTGCCCACTCTAAAAATAGTGCGATAGGAAACGGCGACATCATCACCATTCCTAACCCTGACAAACTCGCAATAATAACCATGCCTTCAACTTGTTGTGACATATTGGACATAAAATAGATACCAAGTGCACACAACAGCATGCTTAACCCTATCCAATGGAATATTTTTAGGGTTTTAATTACACTTTTTTGCACTGCCAACCGCCTTTTATTATCGATTTTAGACTAATATATTCACAAGATATTGATATTAACCACTTTGGATCCAGAACATGATAAAACAATCCTTAATCGTAGCAAGTTTGCTATTGGGTTTAGCAGCTTGTCAATCAACGCCTCAAACTCAAGTAGAGGATTTAGCCATTGAAGGTACATGGCACATTGAGTCAGCACAAGGTCAGCCTGTCATCGATTATAGCCCTGCAGAACTGATTTTTGATGCCGAAGGTAATCTAACCGGTAACAACAGTTGTAATAACTTTTTCGGTGGTTATGTACTATCTGGTCAATCACTGCA
Source organism: Shewanella sp. 125m-1 (assembly GCF_052977065.1). Classification (NCBI taxonomy): domain Bacteria; kingdom Pseudomonadati; phylum Pseudomonadota; class Gammaproteobacteria; order Alteromonadales; family Shewanellaceae; genus Shewanella; species Shewanella sp. 125m-1. Next base: position 35,699 of record NZ_JBRILT010000037.1, on the reverse strand, counting down.
ATTGCAACCCGCTGGTAGCACAATGAAAGCCTGTGTCGATGCTTTGATGGCGCAAGAGCAACGTGTAATGCAAGCGATGCCTAAAGTCACTCAAGCTGAAATGGCAAAAGGTAAGTTAGTGTTAAAAGATGCTGGTGACAATACAGTTATGGTACTCAGCAAAAAGTAAGACTCATTTTAAATCATTGCTGGGCGAGTTTTTGTTCGCAAGACGTTTCATGGCATGTTTCATGGGAGCCAGTTTGTTAGCAGTGAGATAAGACATTTATGACATAAAGACGATTTTTTACCGTCCTTGGTAAATCGCCATAAGTGTTCCAGACACAAAAAAACCGCCTGTTGGCGGTTTTTTATACGTTAAAACTCATCTTGGCACAGGCTACTTAAGACTTTAGCTTTTCTGCCATTTCAGCGCTGTCTTCAGCATTGGCGTTGTAATGTTCAACATCAATTTCACCTTCTGATTTTGCAATCACGGTCGTTGCCACTAGATCGCCAGACACGTTCACTACGGTACGTGCCATATCCAAGATACGGTCGATACCGGCAATTAGGGCGACACCTTCAAGTGGTAAACCAACGGTGGTCAATACTAACGTTAGCATTACAAGGCCCGCACCTGGCACACCTGCGGTGCCGATTGAGGCTAACGTTGCCGTTAAAATAATAGTGAGATAATCAACCCAGGTTAAATCGATACCAAAAGCTTGTGCAACAAACAGTGCCGTTACGCCTTGATAAAGCGCTGTGCCGTCCATGTTAATCGTGGTGCCAAGTGGCAATACAAAGCTTGAGATTTTCTTGTTAACACCTAGGTATTCGCTAGCACACTTCATACTCGCAGGTAAGGTGCCCGCAGAGCTTGATGTTGTGAATGCCACCGCAAGTGCATTGCTAATACCTTTAAAAAATTGAATAGGATTGAGCTTAGCAAACACCACTAAAACAAAACTGTAGAAGCCCACAACATGCAAGAAGCAGCCAATGTAAACGGCAATAATCACCTTGATTAACGGCATCAACATATCAACGCCATATTCACCAGCTACCCAAGCCATCAAACCAAATACACCGTATGGTGCTAACTTCATCACCATATCAGTCAGCTTATACATAGCCTCGGCTAGGCTCTCAAACACCTTGATGGCAGGTTTGCCATGCTCACCAATCAACACCAAAGCAACGCCTAGCGCGACGGCAAACACAATCACTTGTAGAATTTGCCCATTTGCTAGCGCTGCAATCGGGTTAGTCGGTACGATATCAATCAAGGTTTGCATGATTGATGGCGCTTGCTTAACCACTTCCGTTGTTTCGTGAGCCACCATATCTAAGCCAACACCGGGCTGCATAAAGTGACCAACGGCTAAGCCTACTGTGATTGCAATAGAGGTTGTGCCTAAGTAGAAAGCGAACGACTTGAAACCAATGCGGCCCATCTTTGCAGTATCTTGCATTGAGGTCACGCCGACAATTAAAGAACAGAACACTAATGGCACAATCAACATCTTGATTGTATTTACAAATAGCGTTCCAATTGGTTTCAAGTAGGTCGCCTGCTCACCTAAGCCGATACCCGTTAAAATACCTAACAGCATACCTATCATTATCTGTAACCATAGCGGCACAGACATCCAGCTCGACCACACTTTTTTCACCAGTGAAGGTTGTTGACTTGACATATTTAAACCTTGAAACATTTAAAGGGAGGACTACCAGCACATGACTAGTTCAAAATAACGCGGCAGTTTAGCATAAGCTTTAGAAGTGAGAGATGATCTGTATCACGCCGATAAATTCCATGGATTAGCTACAACAATAACCGCTAACGCACTGAGGAATTCATAATTTTATGCATCAAATTTTGAGGTTTTCACATTTTTAGAGAAATGCATTTGATGAAGTGCTGCGGGAGGCTGATCTCGCTCAATAAGATAGCTCCAATAAGCATCATCGAAACCTGAAAATATCGCTTTACCTTCGGCACGTAAAATCAGCCACCACCAAACGATACCCCAAAGCCCTAGAGTGAGTAACGTCAGTACAAAATGCCACACATGTTTAATCTCTTGTTCCTTTTTCATCGCGACTCCACTTAGATGAGGGCCATAGAAAAAGTCTAGCAGAGTTCGACTTTAGTCGAATAACCATGGTTAGACTTTAGTCGAATAAGAATAGTTAAAAAAATATCTGAGAGGCTTAAACTTCATGTTAAAGTGAGCGAAAAAAGGAACCCGATAGATGATAATTCGTAAAGGTCAGATGGCAGATCTGCAAGCACTGGTTAACTTTAATCAAGCAATGGCAGAGGAAACAGAAAACTTAGTCTTAGATGCAACAACTCTGACAAAAGGGGTCAATACTCTGCTGACATCAGCCGAAAAAGGTTTCTACCTTGTTGCTGAAGTTGACGGTGAAATTGCAGGCTCACTCATGGTGACATTTGAATGGAGTGATTGGCGCGCTAAAGACTATTACTGGATCCAGAGTGTGTATATTCGCCCTGAAAATCGCCGCCAGGGGATCTATGGCAAACTCTATCAAGCCGTTAAAGATATCGCTGCAGAAAACGATGGCGCGGCCAGTTTTAGACTCTATGTTGAAAAAGAAAATACCAATGCTCAGCGCACCTATAGCGCCTTAGGTATGGAGCAAAGCTACTACTTGATGTACGAAGAAAAGTAAGCTTTTATCAAAAAAATACATATGAAAAAGGCCATCATTTGATGGCCTTTTTGCTTTTTTGACAGCGATACTACATGTAAACGCCTAGCTCACTTCAAAAATTAACCGCAGATGCTGGTTACTTTGATTGCTAAACCGCCCTGGCTCGTTTCACGGTACTTAACGTGCATATCTTTGCCCGTCTCATACATAGTCGCGATAACTTTATCCAAGCTCACCTTTGGTGCGCAGTTACGGCGCATTGCCATACGTGATGAGTTAATTGCTTTAACAGCAGCAATCGCATTACGTTCAATACATGGTACTTGAACTTGGCCAGCAACTGGGTCACAAGTTAGACCTAAGTTATGCTCCATGCCAATTTCAGCAGCCATACAGACTTGCTCAGGGTTAGCCCCCATTATTTCAGCAAGACCCGCTGCAGCCATAGAACATGCCACTCCAACTTCACCCTGACAGCCAACTTCAGCACCAGAGATTGAAGCGTTACGCTTATATAGCGAACCTACTGCAGCCGCAGCTAGGAAGAAGCGAGTGTACTCTTGCTTGCCAACAGGCTTAATGAACTTGTCATAGTAAGCAAGAACAGCTGGGATAATACCCGCTGCGCCGTTAGTTGGTGAAGTCACTACGCGGCCACCGGCAGCGTTTTCTTCACTCACTGCCATTGCAAATACGTTGATCCAATCAACGATTTCCATTGGGTCGCTAGATAGACGCTCACCCGTTTGTAACTGGCGGTAAAGTGCTGGAGCGCGACGAGCCACTCGTAGCGGACCGGCTAGTACGCCTTCAGTTTGACAGCCTTTTTCAATTGCTTGATGCATGGTTGCCCATACTGCACCAAAGCCATCGTAAATCGCTTCTTCACTGTTGAAACACAGTTCATTCTTGAACATGATAGTGCTGATGCTTAGGCCAGTCTCTTTACAGGTCGCTAGTAGCTCATCGGCAAAGTTAAACGGGTATGGCACTTCAACTGGGTTTTCAACTTCTTTGCCAAATTGTGATTCTTCAACAATAAAGCCACCGCCAACTGAATAGTATGTCTTGCTTAATACTACGTCGTCGCCACTGTATGCGTGCAACATCATGCCGTTTTCATGCAATGGTAATGCGTGGCTATGGAAGATAACCGCATCGTGACCAAAGTCGACTAACTGCTTTTCGATGCCCATTGGCAGTTTGTGCGTTTTTTCGACGTCAGCAATAAAGCTTGGGATCCCGTCAATATCTACATCGTGCGGTGAGTTACCACCTAGACCCACAATAATTGCGATATCGGTATGGTGCCCTTTACCGGTTAACGACAAAGAACCAAAAATCTCTACGCTCAAACGTGTCACTTGTTCAAACTGACCCGTTTGACGAACATCATCGATAAACTCTTTGGCGGCCTTCATCGGCCCGACAGTATGAGAGCTCGATGGACCCACACCTATCTTAAAAATATCAAATGCGCTAAACATAAAAACACCTCGGGAAAAAGAGGAAAAACCGGGAGAACTCCTGGCTTAGTCAAACAAATGGAATCATAAAACTTAATGGATAACGCCTAAGCAAGTGCTTAAACATTAAAAAGCCAGGCTATCTCAAAATGCTATCGCATAAAGAAACAACCCAGCTTTTAGCGTTATCTTTTTACATCATACCAAACAGAATCGCAGTCATAGCAAGTAGACCTGCAACCACAACAAAGATGTTGCTGAAACGACCACGGTATGCAGCTAGAGCTGGCACTTTGTGAATCGCATACATTGGCATTAGGTAAAGAATCGCAGCGATGATTGGACCACCTAGCGCTTCAATCATACCCAAAATGCTTGGGTTGATAATGGCCACGCCCCAGATAGTGAAGAACATGAAACCTAAAATAAACTTGTTCAGTTTAGAATCAGAAACTTCTTTTCCACTCGAACGTAGTTGCTTAGTGATTAACCCTTTCATGCCTTCAGTCGCACCCATGTAGTGACCGAAGAATGAAGAGATAATCGCAACGAAAGCAATGAATGGACCGAAGTAGCTTACAAAGCCACTTTCATGCACGTTTGCCAAGTAAGAAAGAATTGGCAAGTTCATCGATTTCGCTTCAGCAAGTTGCGCTGGCGATAGTGCTAATACGCATGAAATTACAAACATCATCACGAAACCAACCAACATAAATGTAGTGTTACGTAAGATCACGTCTGCTTTGCGTGCTGCATTTTTACCATGTTCACGCTTCAATGACACAGAGAACTGTGAGATCGCTGGCGAATGGTTAAAGGCAAAAATTAGTACTGGGATAGTCAACCAAACCGTACCTAAGAAGTCTACAGTGTCTGGCACAACTTGTAGCGCATCTGTTTTCCAATCAGGGATCAGATATACAGACATGAATGCTAAAATCGCAACTAATGGGTATACCAATAGCTGAGTCACTTTAAGCATCATTTTTTCACCCGCTACCATCACTGACATCATGCCAAGAATTAATACTCCTGATAAAATGAAGCGTGGTGGCGATGCCATGCCTAGCTGGTTTACAATAAAGCTATCAACAGTGTTGGTAATACCCACACCGTAGATTAAAACGATTGGGTAGATAGCAAAGAAATAAAGCAAAGTAATTGCCTTGCCCGCACCCACACCAAAGTGCTCTTCCACTACGTGGGTGATGTCACTGCCTGGCTTGCTTGATGAGCAAACAAAACGCGACAAACCACGGTGAGCGAGGTAAGTCATTGGACCGATGATAGCAACCATCATCATTAGTGGCCAAAAACCGCCCATACCTGCGTTAATTGGTAGGAATAAAATTCCGGCACCGACAGCAGTACCGAACAAACTCAACATCCAAGTCGTATCTTGACGTGTCCAAGGCATTGACTTAGTCGTTGCCGTATCATTTTGTACCACTTCTTGTGTACAGATCGCGTCTTTTTGCATTCTTGTTACCTTAAAGGTGCTGACAGGCACCGTTTAATTTTGATCTCAGGAGTAATTTCGCGGTTAAGAGTATCCTAATGCATCCGCTAAATATTGATCTGGGTTCACATTCTGTAATTGATTTTCAAATCGTAATCAAATTGAGAGCTAGATCGCTTATTTGATGTAATAAGTTTTCATTTGTTCATCACAAACGCAACCGAATCGAACCTTAAACTAACATTAAGTTTACGTAAATCATGAAATACTCATGTACAGCCTCTAATCTTGAAAACTTCTGAACGGACATAGATCGCAAAAATACCAATTTACCGACACTGACCATCAACTCAATGTCGGTTTTTGAAGCGTGTCACAGCTTTAAAAGGCAAAATTCACCCTCTTATTAGGTAATCTAATGATAAATTTTGTTAATTTATATTGAACATTAGTTAACCAGCGTTAAATCCATACAAGTAATCCTTTTTCAGGCCAATTATTTAATGGTGAAGATAAAGATAAATTACAATAAACTGGTGGGACAAAAGAGTTCCCTACTCGAGAAAAGATAACCAAAATGAAAGACACAATAACCATCATCGTGGGCTCAAAGAATCCCGTTAAAGTGGGTGCGGCTCAAAGCGCCTTAACCCGCCTTTTTCCCGATTGCAATATCGAGTGTCAAGGAGTGCATGCGCCGTCATTAGTGGCTGACCAACCGATGAGTGAAGCAGAAACAAAACTAGGCGCAATCAATCGAGCCAAATATTGCCAGGACAATTATCAAGCCGATTACTATATTGCGATGGAAGGCGGCGTTGACTTGTTTGATCATGGTCCTGCGACATTTGCCTATATCGCAATTACACATAAAGCACAGGTGAGCGTGGGGCGCGGCGCACAACTGCCCTTACCCATGCAGGTTTATCAAGCGTTAACCCAAGGCCAAGAGCTAGGCCATGTGATGGATGACATGTTCAATACGGTCAATATTAAACAGAAAGGCGGCGCGATAACCTTGCTCACTGAAGGTCATGCAACGCGTCAGGGGAACTATACCCAGGCGATCATTCTTGCCATGGCACCTATGCTACACCCGCATCTGTACATTAATTAGCCATCGCTTTATTATTTTTATCTTAAGATACTTGATTTTGAAAAGTAGTCCTCGTAAGTTAGGTGTTAATCGCAACTAAACAAGAACTGTTCGATGAATCAAGCTCAAGATAATAGCCCTTGTGTCGCTTCTCAATTACGCCGTCTCTCTAGGCAGCTTATCCGTCAACTAGGCATGTTAAATGCTGCCTGCGGTAATCAGCCTCTCTCCCCAGTTCAAGCTCATACGCTAATTGAGTTAGGCGAGAACACCTACTCTATTAAGCAATTGGCCGATATTCTCAATATCGACAAATCCAACGCGAGTCGAGCCGTCAGCCATCTGGTCGATAAAGGCTTTGCCAAGTCACAATCTAACCCAAGAGACAACCGCAGTTTAGTGGTGCAAATTAGCCCCAAAGGCAAAAAGCAGCTGGCCCTGTTAAATGAGCAGCAAAACCTACAGTTTAGTGAAATTATGGCCCAGCTCCCCGCTGAACATATTGCCGAGCTAGAGCTATCACTTAGGCGTTATAACAAAGCTGTGATGCAATCTAAGTCGCAGCAAGGCTATTGCATTAGAAGCATTACAGCCCAGGACAATGAGCAGATCGCCCAGGTGATCCGCCAAGTCTCCGCCGAATATGGCCTAACAGCAGATAAAGGCTATGGCGTAGCCGATAAGACCCTAGATAGCTTGAGTGAGGTTTATCAGGCTCAAAACGCCCATTACTGGGTCATAGAGTTAGAGGGCAAGATCCTAGGCGGGGCAGGCATCGCCCCATTGGCAGGACACGCTGACACCTGTGAACTACAGAAGATGTATTTCTCCACCGAGCTGCGCGGCAAAGGGTTTGCTAAGCGCCTAGCCTTGCAGGCCATCCGTTTTGCTAGTGAGCAAGGTTATACCTCCTGTTATCTAGAAACCACTGCTAATCTTATTGAAGCGATTAAGCTCTATGAGTCGCTAGGCTTTAAGCATCTCGATAGGCCAATGGGTAATACTGGCCATGACGCCTGTGAGATAGCCATGCTGCGTTCGCTGTCAGTAGACGAATCGTTTTATATAAAAGAAACATTAAACTGACGATAAGCTCATGGTTTTTATCGCTAAAGCTTGCTAGCCTCAAGTTAAAGTAGCCTTCGGGTATAAGAGAGTTTTTATGGAATATAGACGTCTTTCGCATTCAAGTTTACATGTTAGTCAAATCTGTTTAGGTACCATGACTTGGGGTGCACAAAACACCCAGGCACAAGCATTCGAACAACTCGATTATGCTATTGGTAAAGGCATTAACTTTATCGACACCGCAGAAATGTACCCAGTACCGCCCGAGGCTGAAACTCAAGGTGAAACTGAACGCATTTTAGGTCAATACCTTAAACAAAGAGGTAATCGAGAAAACTTAGTGATTGCGACTAAGGTGGCCGCACCGGGTGGTAAGAGTGATTATATTCGCCCAGATATGGCGCTCGATTGGCGTAATATTCATGCCGCCGTTGACGCCTCTCTAGAGCGTCTGCAAATCGATACCATTGATTTATACCAAATCCACTGGCCAGACAGAAACACGAACTTTTTCGGTGAGCTGAGCTATAACCAGCAAGATGAGCACGAGCAACTTACACCGATTATCGATACCTTAGAGGCACTATCGGATCTCATCAATGCAGGCAAAATTCGCTACATAGGGATCTCTAATGAAACGCCTTGGGGCTTTATGGAGTATCTGCGCTTAGCCGAGAAGCATGACTTACCTAAAATAGTCTCGGTGCAAAACCCCTATAATCTGCTCAATCGCAGCTATGAAGTGGGGATGGCTGAAATTAGCCACCGCGAAGAAGTACCGCTACTGGCTTATTCACCGCTGGCTTTTGGCGCACTATCGGGCAAGTACCTTGATAACCAATGGCCAGAGGGTGCGAGAATGACGCTATTTAAGCGTTTTGCACGTTACAACGGTACAGAGCTAGCACTTGAGGCCACTAAAGCCTATGTTGAACTGGCGCGTGAATTTAATATGAACCCAGCACAAATGGCGCTAGCCTTTGTTAATTCGAGAAAATTTGTTGCTTCAAATATTATTGGTGCTACCAATCTTGAGCAGTTAAAACAGAATATCGACAGTATAAACTGCACTATTTCACCAGAGTTGATGCAACGCTTAGATGAGCTGGCGTTGATTTATCGCCTACCTTGCCCATAAAAACAGGCTCTTTTAGCAGTCTAACCTTGCTTTAGGCGCTTAGATCTTACAAGATCTGAGCGCCTTTTTATTTTATCGATAACCTCGGATCGGATTAATGGATCTCTCAACGCTGCGGTCACAATTCCCAACTCTTGCTCAGTCTAATGATGGCTACCCACTGTGTTATTTAGACACGGCCGCCACCAGCCAGAAACCGCAGCAAGTGATTGATGCTATGAACCACTATTATCAGCATGATAATGCCAACGTGCACCGCGCAGCCCACCAACTGTCGGCCCGAGCCACCAGCCAATATGAAGCGGTGCGCGATAAGCTAAAGCAGTTTATTCATGCCAAGCAACGTGAAGAGATTATCTTTACTCACGGTGCCACTGAATCGATCAATATCGTCGCTAATGGCTTAACCAGCCAAATCAAAGCTGGCAGCGTGATTCTAATTGATAGCGCCGCCCATCACGCTAACATCGTGCCCTGGCAAGAGCTAGCCAAGCGCACTGGCGCGATTATCAAGCCGATTCCACTGACGGCAGATTGCCGGCTAGACATTGATGCTTTCGAGGCTTTGTTGAAAGAAAAGCCCGCCATCGTGGCGCTGAGCCATGTATCTAATGCCTTAGGTACACGCAATCCGGTTAACGAGTTAGTAGCCAAAGCCAAACACGCGGGCGCCCTCACCCTGGTCGATGGCGCGCAGGCTATCGCCCATCTTCGGGTCGATGTACAAAGTATCGGTTGTGATTTTTATGTCTTTTCGGGTCACAAGATGTATGGCCCTACCGGCATAGGTGTCTTATATGGTCGCTTTGAGGCTTTAGATAGCTTAAGCCCATTAATGACAGGTGGTGAGATGATAAAAACCGTCAGCTTTGAGCTGACCGAGTTTAGTCAGTTACCTAATCGATTAGAGGCCGGCACGCCAGCAATCGCTGAAGTGATAGGTTTAGGCGCCGCCATCGACTTTATTCAAGCACTACCAAAAGAGCAAGTACACGCCGCCGAGCAAGCACTGTTATACTACCTGCAAGATGAGTTAACCGCGCTTGGTGATGTGGTACTTTATGGCGCTCACCGCGATAATATCGGCGCGGTAGCATTTAATCTTAGCGACGAGCACCATCAGGATGTGGGCATTTTACTCGACCAACAAGGCATCGCGGTGCGCTGCGGCCACCACTGCGCGATGCCCTTGATGCAAAGTTTAGGCTTAAAAGGCTGCTGCCGTGCTTCCATTGGCGTTTATACTAATAAGGCTGATATCGACAGTTTTATCAACGCCATGAAATCGGTAAAAGAGTTGTTGATTTAAAAAAAGGTTCTAGATCCTAGGAAAAGCAGGTTCTAGGAAAGGCCAAGACGGTAAAGATTTAAGCAACAGATGGAAAGACAAAAGCTGGACCGTCTGTTGACTGTATAGCAGGACGAAGTCCGCTCTAGCCGCGAAGCGTTCTCGCAGCGAGTATACGAGCGCTCTAGATTCTGCGAATAAGAAGGTTCTAGGTTCTAGGTTCTAGGCAAAATCTAAGACGGAAAGCAAAACCAAACACAGTTTTATTTATTGTTATATTAATCATTTCAAATTAGGTCGAGTATGAGTCAGCAAGTTAAGCCCACCCAAGCAGAGTTTTTAGCATTAACACTTGAAAGTGATGCTCAAACGACACTAAAGCTATTTGAACAAGCCGGTAACTGGCAAGAGCGTTATCGTCAGATAATGCTGCTGGGAAAAAGTCTGCCTAAACTCGATGACAGTTTTCGTGTCGAAAGCGCTCAGGTTCGCGGCTGTGAGAGCAATGCTTGGCTATATCATAGTGAAATTGATGGTAAACACTATTTTGTTGCAGACAGCGATGCTCGCATCGTCAAGGGCTTAATCGCACTGCTACTGATAGCCTGCAACGGTAAAACCAGCAGCGAAATCAGCGCGTTCGCCCCTGACAGCTACTTTACTCAACTTGGGCTACATGGCCAGCTAAGCCCCTCGCGTACCAATGGCCTACTGGCACTGACTAAAGCGATAAAGTCTGCTTCGTAAACCAAAAGAGCTTAACGCCATTTCTTCTCAGAAAGATTCGACTTGCCTTTATTACATGCTGCGCAAAGGATCTGCAGATTCTCAATATCCAAAGCCAGTTCAGGATATTGAGAGCGAGGCTTAATGTGGTCTACGTGCATTATTGCGCCTTGGTCTGGCGTAATACCGCAACATGAGCAACGGCTACCGTACTTCATTAAAGCTTCATGCCTCAGCGTATGCCACTTACCTGAACTATAAAAATCTTGCTCAATTGGCTCACTAAAAGGTAGCTCATCACAATCATTAAAAATCTTCGGCTCAGACCCTGGAGCAAGAAATACAGCATGGCCATCGTTCACTTTAAGCCATTTCCATATCGCTTTTAATGCCCCTTTTTCAGTTTTATAAGACGCAGTTCGCCTCCTATCACTTCTAAAAGTAACCGACCACATGCAAAATCCTTTTGTATCAATTAATCTTGCGAACAGGCTAACATTTCACTTATACAAGGGCAAAGTAGCCCTGTACTCGAAAGCACAAATTGTTGGGGGGAGTCTTATCAAAAAGCAATCAATATCAGGAAGCTCATCTCAACATCGACAATGGCTCAAAGGCTAGCTGCTATTAAGCCGATGGAATGCCTTACCCGCCTGCGCTTTTACTACAAAACGCCGGAATTAAAGGCATTACACACACTAAACAGCTTGTCGAGACGCATGCCGACAAACTTACAGAGACAGATTAGCGATGGTCTTTTGAATCCCTACTACATCGGTGCCACGTTTGAGCTCTTTAACTAGTGGGTCTTTCTGGCCTGAAATCCAAATCTTAAGCTCGGCATCCATATCAAAAGTGCCCGCGGTTTCCACTTCAAAATGGGTTATCGACTTATATGGCACCGAGTGATAGCTGACCTTTTTACCCGTCACGCCTTGCTTATCAATTAAAATAAGCCGTTTATTGGTAAACACGAACATGTCGCGAATAACCTTATAAGCCAAGGTTAACGACTCATCGTCGGCCATAATAGGGCTTAATTCTTGGGTTAACTCCTCAAGGTTAACCTCTGAAGCATTACCCATTAGCGAATCTAATAATCCCATTGCTATTTTCCTTAATAGTGTGTGAGTGTTCGATTCGCCAACTTGTCGACGAACCTAATTCGTTGAGCGAACTTGTCTATTTTCGCCCACCACCATCATTTCACATTTCGGGCAGTCAAACACTAGCTTGAGCACATCTTTACCGATTTCTAACACCATAGGGTCGGCTTTGATGCCTGGTACTTCTTTTGGACAAAGATTGAAGTTAAAGCGCAAACAGTGCTTAGTCACCATTAATGGCACGTCTTCACTAATGCCATTTTTCTCATAGGTGTCTTGAATTTCAATCACGCCATGACGCTGGTAAAACGCTTTTGCTTGCTCATTTGCCACGTTGCCAAGATAGCTTAAGTGTTTAACCGGATAGACCGCGTCTTGATTATATTTCCACGCTTTAGGGCGCTGGTAATCGTTTACTCGTGTTAGCTCTAAAGCGGCCACAGTGTCACGGCGTAATCCGTTCAATATCGAGGTTGGAATAAACCAAGTCTCGGCGGTTTCAATCAAAATATTGTGCGCGGTAAAGTCGGTGCTACCAAGCTTTGCTAGTTGCTTACGCAAACCTTGCTGCGTTTTTTCAATATCCGTCGCCGCCGTTTTTTCAACAACTAATGACTGCATTGCACTGTGACCATAAACGTCGGTCATGGTTAGCGACACGCCATCAGCCGTATCCGCTAATACCAGATCAACGCCGATAATACGTTTAGATGACTCTTTAGCCAGTACAGATTCAAAGGCTTGGTTGTGGTTACGATAAATCGTCATGCCAACTTTTAGCTCTTTTGGCATACGTGCCACAAACAGCGTTAGCCCTTCGGCGCGGTTAACCCGCAGGCCCTTTAGCTTGTCATCAGACTGTTTGGCTTCGGCGTAATCACTTGGAAAGAAACACAAGCCATCGCCGTTATTGAATGTCTCATTTGAGGTCACTTCAATATAGTCATTGCCAATACGCTTAACCGTCGCCACTTCTTCACCAATATATTTAGGCGAGCGGAAGTCACTTACGCCCTGGCTGCGCTCATTAACGAAATAATCGGTGCGGCCACGGTTAAAGGTTTTTTCAGGATCAGGCGTAAAAGAATGTTCACAACGTCCGTGAGATGATGCGACAAACTCACTGCGACGCGCCATGATCTTGTCTAACTCTTGACGATAATGTGCTGTAACGTTTTTAACGTAGCTTAAATCTTTTAAACGCCCTTCGATTTTAAATGAGCGCACGCCCGCATCAATCAGGGCTTCAAGGTTGTCAGTTTGGTTATTATCTTTAAGTGATAACAAGTGCTCGTTTTGCGCTAGCACTTCGCCTTGGCGGGTTTTAAGCTCGCCCGGCAAGCGACACATTTGCGAGCATTCACCGCGGTTGGCACTGCGGTTGCTGAACGAGTGGCTCAAGTTACAAAGGCCGCTGTAGGCCACACATAATGCACCATGAATAAAGAACTCAATTTGCATATTGGTGTTAGCAGCGACATCGCGAATTTGGCTTAAACCGAGTTCACGGGCAAGTACCACTTGAGAGAAGCCAACTTGCTCTAAAAAAGCCACTTTTTCTGGGCTACGGTTATCCATTTGCGTACTGGCATGCAGTGCAATAGGAGGCAAGTCGAGCTGTAAGATCCCCATGTCCTGCACGATAAGTGCATCGGCACCTGCTTCGTAGACTTCCCAAATGAGTTTTTGCGCCGCATCGAGTTCGTCGTCCATCAAAATAGTATTGATAGCGACAAACACTTGGGCGTGATATTGATGAGCAAAGGTACATAAGCGCGCAATGTCTTCGACACTATTGCCAGCTGTGGCACGTGCACCAAACGCTGGACCACCGATGTAAACCGCGTCCGCGCCATGGCGAATGGCTTCGATACCATAGTCGGCATTTTTAGCCGGAGCCAGCAGCTCTAGACGATTATTTTGCATCTCTAATGGAGAATGCGTCTCGCCAGTAGGCTTGTCACCAGACTTATCGCTAGGGTTGTAGATGCCAACATTGCTCATAAAAATCACTCAAAAAAGGGAAATACAAATATTTTGGGCGAAGATTATAGCAAAAATGCCGAGCTTTGGCGTTAGCTAATATAAAATCAATTTTTGAGCGATTCGCTATAGGTCGGAGTGGCGATTATCACAGTGACAATTAGCCAAATGCAATTATCACAGTAGCAATTAATAGTGAACCGCTAACCAGATAGTCTCAACCTCTTCACTAGTCCACGCCACACGATGTTTTACATGGGCCGGAATATTAAGATATTCCCCCACACTTAGCTCAACCACTGCACCATCAATAAATTCCAGCCTAGCCGCGCCCTGCATCACCATCACCCACTCGCTGCGGTGTTGATCATACCATTCACCTAAAGGGGTAATATGCGCCTTAGAAATGATGCGTTCAATGAGCACATCGCCTTGCTCCACCAGCGGCTCAAACGCCTCTTCAATTAAGTCTTGTGGTAGTTTATTAAAGATATTGTGCTTTTCCATCCGGCCTCACTTTTGTCATTAACCGCAGCGCTAAGCGACTAGGATAATAATAGGCTACTACGATTATAAAATGGTGCAGATCTCCTCTAGCGACTTTTTCTGCAATGCATGTTCTGGCACGGTCGCATCATCACTTGGATAACCGGCAATAATCAACATATAGGGGCGCTCATTGCTGCTGTCGCGGCCACAGACTTTAGTTAAAAATGACATAGGTTTAGGCGTGTGAGTTAACGTACCGAGCCCTGCGTTATGTAGCGCCTGAATTAAAAAGCCTGTGGCAATCCCCACCGACTCATGTACGTAATAGTTAGCCTTTTGTTCGCCCTCTTCCTCTGAGCGTTTTTGACTAAAAATGGCAATCAACCAGGGGGCATGTTCAAGGTAAGGTTTGTCGGCATTGGTGCCTAGAGGCTTAAGCGCATCGAGCCACTCTGCACCTGCACGACCAGCGTAAAAGGCTTGCTCTAACGCCTCGGCCTCGTGACGAATTTGCGCTTTAATTTCTGGGCTATTAATCGCCACAAAGTGCCAGGGCTGATGATTGGCCCCATTAGGTGCGGTGCCCGCCGCAAGAATGCACTTTTCAATGATCTCCTTAGGCACTGCGCGGTCTGAAAACTTACGGATAGAGTGGCGGCGCTGCACCTCTTTATAGTTTTGTGTCGCGCGCTCGAGCATCTCTGTTTGAGGGTATTCGATAAAATCATTAAGTGGATGATGCGTATCTGTCATATCGGTTCCTTCACTTGCCCTTCAATTGATCTACCTGTCAGGCCTAGTGTGCCTCAACAACCGTTTTTAGCTTAGTCAGTCCTAGGCTTAAGTCATTCCCAATCATGCCCTCAAAGTCCATAAACAGGAACATCAAATTCATCGGGTACGCTAACTGTCCGTCAAAGCCCCATATCACTCGCGTTTGATCTGCAGAAATAGCCTGAGTTTCGATATAGGCCAAATCCGTTGACTCAAAGGGTTTAAAAAATCTCAGCTCATAATCGATTCGCTTATCGTCATCAATACGCATAATCTCTTGTTCACCCACGCCAACGTCTTCTTTGTCACTCGCCCAACCAGCAACAAAGCCCACCATACCGTCTGTGCCGCGGTAGTTTTTTTGCATATCAGGATCCATCTGCGCCCAAACACTAAAGTTATCTTGGTTTTTAAGCAACTTAACGTAATCGAACACTTCTGCAACGGGCTTGTCTATGGTGATTTGCGATGTCACCGAATAATGGTTAGTGACAAACAAAGCCACAATAAATGGCGCAGCGATGACCACTAATATCAAAAGCAGGAATCTTTTCAGCATTATCATTTACTCTTTTTGATAAGAAGCATGACCTATTTATACTGCTGTCGTGCGAGATGAATTAAGAATATACATATTATTAACACAATGACAATTTTGGCTGATTAATTGGGTTAACCTCTCGCAAGCCTCAAGGTATTAAAATAGGCTGGGAGAGGGTAAAAATGGCATAAAAAAAGACAAGCTATACTTGTCTCTTTTCTATGTTCAACTTTCTATTTGTTCTTTCTATTTATGTAAGTTGTTTAAACAAATAGCCGTAATCATTAAAGCCCTAATCTCGCCATCAGCTTTTGGTTTTCAGCTTCGATGTGTTTATAAAAATCACAATCTGTAAGCTTTGATGCGGCGGCTTCATCGATGACTAACACCGCATCTTGGTGCAATTGCAACGCAGAAGCTGGGCAAGCTGCGGTTAATGCCCCTTCCACGGTCGCTAAAATCGCATCAGCTTTATTTTCGCCTGTAGCCAATAACACCACCTTCTTGGCATCTAATATGGTGCCAATTCCCATGGTGATCGACAGGTGTGGCTGATACTCACCCGCGTCAAAAAAGCGCGCGTTATCATCAATCGTGGCCTTAGTTAAGGTTTTTACTCGTGTGCGCGACATCAAACCAGATGATGGTTCATTAAAGCCAATATGACCGTTACGGCCAATGCCGAGTAACTGGATATCGATGCCACCAGCCGCCTTAATTTGCGCTTCATAACCATGGCACGCTTCAATCGGGTTAGCTGCGTCACCTGGCGGCACAAAAGTGTGTGACTTATCAATATCGATATGGTCGAAAAGCTGCTCATTCATAAAATAGCGATAGCTTTGAGGGTGCGTTCCCTCAAGACCTAGATATTCATCTAGATTGAAAGTGGTGACATGTTTAAAGCTTATCTGCTCAGCCTTATTCGCCGCTATCAAGCCTTGATATAGCGAAACGGGTGTCGAGCCTGTTGCCAATCCCAATACCGAATCAGCCTTTTTCTGCAGCTGTTTAATAAAAATGTTGGCGCCGTATTCAGCAACCGAGGCACTGTCTTTTAATATTACGATTTGCATAAACTTGATCCAATATATGTGAGCGGCAGTTGACTATGTAACATAACTATAACCTCTAATGACAACGCTGTCATTAGCTATTATTTAGGCAAGTGACTCGCTCAACAGAACAGCTCGGAATCAAATGCTATCGATTCAGGTTATAATTGCGCGCTATTATTTGAGGAATATAATCATGACTGCAACGGGTTTACCGACAGAGCAAACACATTTCCACTATGTGATTTATAAGCCCTATCGATATTTAAGTCAGTTTGTACCAGAAACCCGTAAGAGCAAACCGCTACTTGGTGAGCTGTTCGACTTCCCTGAGAACACTATGGCGATTGGCCGACTGGATCATGACTCTGAAGGCCTATTACTGCTCACAACCGATGGGATGCAAAGTCACCTTATCCGCAGTAAAACCATTGAAAAAGAATACTATGTACAGGTAGATGGAGAGGTGACTCAGGCGCAAATTTTGCAGCTTAGCCAAGGAGTTGAAATTGGCATTAGCGGCGGAAAATACCAGACTTTACCTTGCAAGGTTAAACAGCTTGATCCTGAACCTGATTTGCCAACTAGAGGAAGAAAAATCCGCGATGCTCGCCATGGGCCTACTAGCTGGATTTCAATAACCATTGGCGAAGGAAAAAACCGTCAGGTAAGAAAGATGACGGCAGCGGTTGGGTTACCGACTTTAAGACTGGTTAGAGTTAGGATTGGGAATATTAAGCTTAATGCTATGCTTCCCGGTGATGTTATCCCTGTTGCCCAGTTCGTAACAGAACTGTCGTAATAAAACGGTTCACAACAGCCAATTGACGTCGACTACCGTCTCTATTCATAGCCGCCTCTGTTAACGACCCTCTTCATTAATAATCGCTTCTCTTAATAGGGTATTAGAGGGGTTAAGCAGGATGTTAATACTTAAAAGAAATCAGTCAGATCTTCAGGCAGTTTTGGGCGACTATAAAGATAGCCCTGCGCTTCATCGCACTGGTTAGCTTTTAAGAAGTCTGCTTGCTCTTGCGTTTCAACCCCTTCGGCGACCACCTGCAAATTTAACGCATGTCCCATCGCGATAATGGCTTTTGCAATCGCGGTGTTGTGAGTATCAAGTGGCAAGCCCGCCACAAATGACTGGTCAATTTTGAGCTTATGGATAGGCAGTGTCTTAAGGTAGCTCAATGATGAATAGCCTGTACCAAAATCATCTACCGAGACTTCAATCCCCATATCCCCTAGCTTAGCTAAGCCTTGGCTGACCAGTTCGGGATCTGACATCATGCAACTTTCTGTGACCTCAAGCTCTAAACTCGTCGCAGCTAACCCCGTATCTTTAAGGATCACTGTAACTTCATCGACAAAACTACGACGCTGAAGCTGCTGACCAGCAACATTCACCGCTATCCGTCCAAAGCAAATACCTTGCTCATGCCATTTTAGCCCCTGTTCGCAAGCCTTGATTAATACCCAGCGACCGATATCTTGAATTAAGCCGATCTTTTCCGCTAAAGGAATAAAAATCGCCGGGGAGATATTACCCAGTACCGGATCATTCCAGCGAAGCAAGGCTTCGAAACCAACCGTTTTACCCGTCACAAAGCTAATTTTAGGTTGGAACACCAAATAGAAAGCATCAAGTTCAAGTGCATCATGCAGTGCACTTTGAAGCTTAAGTTTTGCCACTGACTCCTGGGTTAAGGATTCGGTGTAAAAAGCATAATTATTACGCCCGTCATGTTTAGCTCTGTGCATCGCCACTTCAGCCCTGACCATTAAACTACTTGAATCTTGGCCATCATCAGGATACATCGCGATCCCCATACTCGCTGTTAAACGCGCTTGACCATGTTCACCTAAGGTGAAGGGCTGATCGAACATTTGTCTAAGTTTATTGACGCTGAGTAACAACATGTCACTGCTATCAATATTAGATAAAATTACCGCAAACTCATCGCTACCAAGCCTTGCCGCAGTAGCGAGGTTATTTAACCCTGAGCGAAATCGTTGACTCAGCTCAAGCAGGACTTCATCGCCGACAAGGTGACCATAGCTTTCGTTTACCTGCTTAAAAAGATCGACATCGATATAGACTAGCCCCAGACGATTTTGGCTATGACGCGCCTGTTTAAGCTCTTGCTCTAATCTTGCTGTAAGCGCCATGCGATTAGGTAACTTTGTCAGCGGATCATGAAATGCCACTTTAGCCAACTCTGCTTCACTTTGCTTTTGAGCCGAAATATCATTAAATACTGCCACAAAAAAACGGATCTTATATTCATCATCGTAAACGGCACTGATATTAAGTATTTGCGGAAATATGGCACCGTTTTTACGCCGATTCCAAACCTCCCCGTGCCATTTACCTTTTTTCAGCAAGTCATCCCACAGCGTAGTAAAAAATGCTTTCTTATGCCGACCAGAGTTAAACACTCTTGGGTTTTGCCCTAAGAGCTCCTCTTTTTCATATCCGGTGATCTCCCTAAAAGCACCATGTGCATTGACTATAGTGCCGTCAATATCTGTGATGATCACGCCCTCGACCGAGTTTTCGAACACCCGTGAGGCTAACTCAAGCTGATCTTGCGCGGCTTTATGAGAAGATATATTACGTGAAATGCCGATAACGCCAGCCAGCTCCCCATTATCATTGATAACAGGAACCTTGGTGGTTTCCTGCCAGGACTCGGTATCACCAATATCTAAGCCTTCACATTCGCCAACCGAGACTTCTCTTCCTTTACGAATCGATTCAATATCGCTGGCAATAAAATGCTTGGCTAAACGGGATTCAAATAGTTCATCATCGGTATAATCAAGGATCTGCTCTCGTGGGCGATTCCAGGCAAGTTCTACACTTTGATTAACCAAAATATAGCGTCCAGATGTATCTTTCATCCACACATGCTCTTTCATACTGTCAATAAAGGCTTGTAAGCTAACCTCACTTGCTCTTTCACTTACCCTGCGAAGCTTATTCTGTTGCTGTTTAAATTGTCGATATACATGACTTAGGCTTTGTTCGATACTGCTGCCGCATATTGCTAGTAGGCGTCGAATATCGGCTTGCTTTTCAGCGTGACAGGCCGCGCCTTGAGTTACATTTTGCTGACTATTGTCAGGTGATGTAATCAGGCAAATATAGCCAAACAAGGCTCCAGAAGGCCAGTTGATCGGAAATAAACACTGCAGTGAATCGTCTTCTGCCTTACTGATATCAAAGGACTTTTTAAACGGCGTGATGTCAGGTTGGCCATACACTTGCTCATGGCTGGCTGGCAGCTGATTAAGCTGCTCTTCGGTCATATTGGCATAACTAATAGGAATAAGCTGGTCAGCTTGATCTATCTGTAATAACGCGGCCTTGCACTGGGCTATTCGTGCCAGCATATCGATAGATTGCTGCCACTCATCCCGTTGTGCTTGCGTTATATTGATATTAATCAAATCAATGCCCTATCAGTCTTTTAGAGGTAGTTCGAACACGCCTTATTCATGATTGATACATAAATGAGTCGTACGTTTGTTTTGCCCATCATCAAAAATTGAGCAATAAAACAGCCATAACACTAGTATTGTTAACGAAAAAAATAAAGATTAAGCCAATGACTAGCGCTAGGATATTCAATGTGCCTCAAAAGCCTTACCGAACTAATACTCTAATTGTCAGACACTTAAATCTATTTTTGATGACAGGACAAAATACAAGGGACCCAGTTAAATTTAGTTGACTTCAATCAACAAACTAGCGAGTTACCTCTCTAATGCCCTATATACCTATCACTTATAACAATTAGTGATACCTATCACTGATACCAACTTGCATAAGAAAGTGACCAACCATAGCGTTTTTTGGCAAACTAAGCCGAAAAATGATGCCATGGTTGCTCTCTTATGAAGTCATTAATGCAGAAGTCGCCAAGCTTCCATTGGCAAACAGGCATAAAAAAACCAGCCCTAGAGCTGGTTTTTAAATCGTTACTAATGCAAGTTGGCGCAACAAACGCGACTTTGCAGTAATATCCCGGTTATTTAGTTCGCTTGTGGGCGCATAGCTGGGAATAGGATAACGTCACGAATAGTATGCGTATTCGTAAATAGCATCACGAGACGGTCAATACCGATACCTTGACCAGCAGTTGGCGGTAAGCCGTGCTCTAGTGCAGTAATGTAGTCTGCATCGTAGAACATCGCTTCGTCATCACCCGCATCTTTTGCATCAACCTGCGCTTTAAAGCGACTGTCTTGATCTTCTGCATCGTTAAGCTCAGAGAAACCGTTAGCCACTTCGCGGCCGCCGATGAAGAACTCGAAACGGTCAGTGATGAAATGGTTGTCATCGTTACGACGTGCTAGTGGAGAAATATCCGCTGGGTAGCCAGTGATGAACGTAGGTTGCATCAACTGAGTTTCAGCTGTTTCACCAAAGATCTCTTCTAGTAGCTGACCACAAGTCCAGAACTTCTCAACTGTCATGCCTAGGCTCTTAGCCAAGTCACGCATAAACTCAACATCTTTAACTTCTTCGTAAGTCATAGACTGAATGGTTGCGTTGTCAGGATTGTACTTCTTGATCGCATCCAACATGCTCAAACGTGCATATGGGCCACCAAAGTCAACTGTGTGCTCACCGTATGGAAGCTGTGGAGAACCACAAAGCTCAGTCGCGATAGAGCTTAGCATCTCTTCAGTCAGATCCATTAGATCGTTAAAGTCTGCATACGCCATATAGAATTCCATCATAGTGAATTCTGGGTTATGACGTGGAGACAGACCTTCGTTACGGAAGTTACGGTTGATTTCGAATACGCGCTCAAAACCACCGACCACTAAACGCTTAAGGTATAGCTCAGGAGCAATACGCAGGTACATAGCGATATCAAGCGCATTGTGATGCGTCTCGAATGGACGAGCAGAAGCGCCACCAGGGATGCTGTGCATCATTGGTGTTTCAACTTCCATGAACTCTTTCTTTACCATGAAGTTACGAATAGCCGAAACGACTTTAGAACGCATGATAAAGGCTGCACGAGAATCTTCGTTAACGATCAAGTCAACATAACGCTGACGGTAACGCGTCTCTTGGTCTGTTAGGCCGTGGAACTTTTCAGGCAGTGGACGCAGCGCTTTAGTTAGCAACTGGTACTGTTCCATGTTCACGTATAGATCGCCCTTACCTGAAAGGTGTAGCTGACCGGTCACACCGATGATGTCACCGATATCTAGACCCAGGAACTTCTCTTTAAGATCTTTTTGAACATCTTTACCCGCATAAGCTTGGATACGACCGCTCACATCTTGGATGACCAAGAAAGGACCACGCTTAGCCATAACACGGCCAGCGATAGAGCGCTCAATGCCCATGCCTTCAAGCTCTTCTTTGGTGTTTTGACCAAATTCAGCTTGAATGTCTGCCGCTTTGTGTTTGCGATCGAAGTTGTTCGGGTGACCGTTTGCAGGGCAGTTGGTACGAATGTGCTCTAATTTTGCACGACGCTCTGCAATTAACTTGTTCTCGTCTAGTGTTTGTTCAGTCATCTTCTTCTCTCGTTAAAGGCCAGATTTCAGGC
This sequence comes from Shewanella sp. 125m-1, assembly GCF_052977065.1. Taxonomy (NCBI): domain Bacteria; kingdom Pseudomonadati; phylum Pseudomonadota; class Gammaproteobacteria; order Alteromonadales; family Shewanellaceae; genus Shewanella; species Shewanella sp. 125m-1. The sequence goes on along the minus strand of NZ_JBRILT010000037.1, from coordinate 13,264 downwards.
TAGCTTCAATAAACTTGTCCAGATCGCCATCTAAAACGCTCTGGGTATTTCGGTTTTCAACGCCGGTACGTAGATCTTTAATACGTGCATCATCGAGCACGTATGAACGGATCTGGCTGCCCCAGCCAATATCTGACTTGGCATCTTCGGCGGCTTGCTTATCAGCATTCTGCTTAAGCATTTCTAGCTCATACAGTTTTGCTTTTAGCTGTTTCATCGCTGCATCACGGTTTTTATGCTGCGAACGGTCGTTCTGACATTGCACCACAGTGTTGGTCGGCAGATGCGTAATACGGATCGCTGACTCAGTTTTGTTAACGTGCTGACCACCCGCGCCTGATGCACGGTAGGTGTCAATTCTTAAGTCCGATGGATTGATATCAATCTCAATCGAGTCATCAATCTCTGGGTAAACGAATACCGAACAGAAAGAGGTGTGACGCTTACCTGATGAGTCAAATGGCGACTTACGGACTAAACGGTGTACACCGGTTTCCGTACGCAGTGAGCCAAAGGCATATTCGCCAGTAAACTTGATGGTTGCGCCTTTAATGCCGGCAACATCACCACCGGTCACTTCAATCAATTCAGGTTTGTAATCATGGGCATCACCCCAACGTAAAAACATACGCAGTACCATGTTTGCCCAATCTTGAGCCTCTGTACCGCCAGAACCTGATTGAATATCTAAATAACAATCTGATGCATCATGTGGACCCGAGAACATGCGACGGAACTCAAGTTCCTCTAAGCGCTTCTCAAGATCTTGTAATTCAGCAGCGGCATCATTGAAGGTTTCTTCATCATCTTCTTCAACGGCAAGTTCGAGTAAACCCTCGATATCTTCTAGGCCACTGTCCATATCATCGATAGTTTTCACTACCGCTTCAAGGGCTGCACGCTCTTTGCCTAAGGCTTGGGCGTTATCTGGATCGTTCCAAACTTCAGAGCTTTCAAGCTCTCGGCTCACTTCTTCTAGACGCTCACTTTTGGCATCGTAGTCAAAGATACCCCCGAAGAAGGTCGGTACGGTCAGCGAGCTCCTTGATTTTGAATTTAACTGGATTTACTTCAAACATGATTTAATCAACTTTTAAATGAGTTTTTGGCTAGGAAACAATGACGACACAACGCCATCGATTATCGGCTCAATTATTCACAGATAGAAAACCCGCTATTTTAACTCATGCTTTGCATGAAACATAGCGGCAAAAGCGCACAAAACAGCAATTTTATTCAACAAAGCTAACTCAAGTGCTAAAAACTAATATTTAACCAAATATTACTACTGCGCTAATCTCAATTGTTTTCATTTAACGCCATTTCGTGTCATTGCTCAACGGTATCTATTGCGCTTCCGTGACCTTTATCGCCCCGCCCTCCCGCTAACGTTATATCGGCAGTATTATCTAGCGCCACTGCGGCCTTCAACGCTTTCACTGAAGGTTTTTCGGCGCCTTGGGTGGGGTTTACATTGAACAAAATCGCTGACTCGATAACCAAACCGCACTGTAATCACCGACAAACCACCGATAAACCAGGCCCAATGACCACAAAACGCCAACTGACGCAGCACTACCGTACACCAGTAAAACCAAGGTGCACATTTTAAGCTGCAAGTGTGAAATACCCCGCAGTTTCCACTGAAATCCAAGCTGCATTTTCTGCGTAAAAAAAGGCCACAGGTATACTCCAAGTTATAACTATTTCGCCAAGTCCGTTCTCTGTGAATGCTGATGTTGCGCCTAGGTTCTCAAAGCCTAATGAAGCGTATTCAATCAAGCTGCGACCCTATAAATAAAGGCCAATGCGATGAAACAAATAATAATTGATGGCAAGACCTTAGTTGCCAAACAACAAGACACTCTGTTAGATGTCGCGCTTAATGCCGATATTGCCATCCCCAATCTGTGTAAGAGCAATGCCCGTTATTTAGTAAAAAGCTCTTTAGTACACGATATCAAGCAGCACTGTAATCTGTGCCATGTAGAGCTGCATACAGACGATAACTGCATTACCCATGTGCGCGCCTGCGAAACCCTTGTTAGCGATATTGCTGCGCAAAACATTCAAGTGATCACCCAATCAGCAGCGCTGAGTAAACAGCGAAAAGCGGCGCTGCAAGTGATCTTGTCTGATCACTTTGCCGACTGTGAGGCGCCTTGCCAAACGGCTTGCCCCGCGGGCGTTGACGTACAGTCTTACCTGTACCATATCGCTCAAGGCGATCACACTGAAGCCGTTAAAGTCATTAAGCAGACCTTACCTTTGCCACTCTCTATTGGCCGTGTCTGCCCCGCTTTTTGTGAATCTGAATGCCGCCGTGGCTTGGTCGATGAGCCTGTTGCTATCCGCCAATTAAAACGTCACGCCGCCGATTTAGATCTAGAAGGCGATGCGCCATATGTGCCGCCAAGACTTGCTGATACCAATAAAAAAGTTGCTATTATCGGTAGTGGCCCAGCGGGCATTTCAGCAGGGTATTACCTGTCGAATAATGGTCACAATGTCACTATTTTCGAGTCAATGCCGCAAGCTGGCGGCTGGTTAAGATATGGCATTCCAGAGTATCGTCTGCCTAAGGCTATTCTCGATAAAGAAATTGACCTGCTGTGTAAAAATGGTCTCAAGATTAAAACCGATACACGCCTTGGTCGTGACATTCACCTTAACGGTTTAATTGATGATTTTGATGCGGTTTGTTTAGCCATCGGCGCGCAAAAAGCCGTGCCAATGAACTACCCCGGTATCGAGCTAGACGGCTGTTATTTAGGCGTAGATTATTTAAAAGATTACTGCACCGACAAACAATACATCACAGGTAAAAAAGTCGCAGTGATTGGTGGTGGAAATACCGCCATAGATTGTGCCCGCACAGCCAAACGTGATGGCGCCGATGTCACGCTAATTTATCGTCGTACTCGTGACGAAATGCCAGCAGAAGACTATGAGATCCATGAAGCTGAGCAAGAAGGGATCAAGTTCCACTTCTTAACCAATCCGATTGAAAACCACTGCGATGATAATGGCCGCGTGGCACAAGTGACCTTTGAAGTGATGGCGCTTGGAGAACCAGACAGCTCTGGTCGTCGCAGCCCAACCCCAACGGGGGAGACCTTCACTGAAGCGTTCGATACCGTGATCCCTGCGGTTTCGCAAACCCCTGATATGGCGTTTCTTGAAGATCCACAAAGCCAACTTGCCACTGGTGAAGTCGCTCTTACTCGCTGGAATACCTTCGAGGGTTGCGAGCACACCATGTCGGCAGGGCAATCTGCTGGGCTCGATAAACTGTTTGTGATTGGTGACTCTCGTACAGGTCCAGCCACCGCGGTTGCTGCTGTGGCTGATGGTCGAAAAGCTGCCGATGCCATTGAGAAACTCCTTAACCAGGGTTTGACTTGTGAGCTAGTAAAACAGCCATTTAACTCAACTAAGGCCGCTAAGACTCGCGCACTAAAATCCCTTAAGGCAGATGCGCTTTATCCTGCTGCAAGTGTGCAATCTCGCAGCCTAATGCCTGAGCTTGATAAGCTACAGCGCGCCCTGAATTTTAGTGAGGTTGAACTTGGCTTTGCCGCCGATGAAGCGATGAAGGAAGCCGCGCGCTGCTTAGAATGTGCCTGTCAGGCAAACACCGACTGTAAGCTACGAGATTATGCGACCGAGTATAAGGTTAAAGCCAGCGAGCTTGATCTTAGCCAGGCGCAACATTTTAGCATTGATACCAGCGCGCCATTTATTACCTTTGATGCTAACCGCTGCATTAGCTGTGGTGCCTGTGTTGAAACCTGTAAAGGTGCCAGTGGCCACAACGCGATATCTTTTGCCAAAGATCATTACCACGCCCTGCCAATCTCATGTGCCAGCTCAAGTGAAAGTGACGAGCGCAAAGCCCCGCGTGTGGGCTTTAGCGTTAGCATGAACGACAGCGACTGCGTGCAATGTGGCAACTGTGTACAGGTGTGCCCAACAGGTGCATTAGTTGATGCTCGTGATAAGACTCAGGGCCTAACTCAAGCGCAAAAAGCACCGCTTAAGTGCGTCTCTACCATCTGTACCTATTGCGGCATTGGTTGCCGAGTTAACCTGCATGTGGATGAACAGAAAAACCAAATCCGCCATATCAGTGGTGATACATCATCGCCTGTAAATGAAGGCATGCTATGCGTTAAAGGTCGCTTTGGTTTTGACTTTGTTGGCAGCGACAAACGCCTAACCACGCCGCTTATCCGCAAAAATGGTCAATTAGTGCCTGCGAGTTGGGAAGAAGCCATCTCGGTTGTGGCGCAGCGCTTTGGCGAGATCAAACAAACCTATGGTGATAAAGCGCTAGCGGGTTTGTCTTCAGCTAAAGCCACTAACGAAGATAACTACGTTTTCCAAAAGTTCTTCCGCAGCGTTATTGGTAATAACAATATCGACCACTGCGCTCGCTTATGTCACGCCTCAACGGTTACCGCACTGCGCGAAAGCTTAGGCAGCGGTGCGATGACAAACGACATTCCAAGCATTAAAGACAGCGACCTTATCTTTATTCTTGGCTCAGATACCGAAAGCGCTCACCCGATTATCGCCTCTCGCATCAAGCAAGCAGTAAGCGAACATGGTGCTCGTTTAATCGTTGCCGATCCTAAGCGCGTCTCTATCGCCGATAAAGCCCAGCTTTATGTGGCACACAGACCGGGCTCAGATGTCATGCTACTGAATGCCATTATGCAGCAGATCATCAAAAATGATTGGCATGATCTTGATTACATTCAAGCTAGAGTCGAAGGTTTTAGTCAGCTCTATGATGAAGTGATGAGCACCGATTACAGCCCTAAGAATGCAGAGTTAATTACCGGCGTGAGCGCTAAAGATATTATCGAAATGGCTCACCTTATCGGTACTGCAGAAAAAACAGCAGTCTACTATGCCATGGGGATCACTCAACATACTTCTGGTCACGATAACGTCACCGCGATATCTAACCTGCAGTTACTGTGTGGCAATATTGGCGTAAAAGGAGCGGGAATTAACCCTCTGCGCGGCCAGAGTAACGTGCAAGGCGCCTGCGATATGGGCGCCCTGCCAAATTACTTTAGCGGCTATCAGAAACTTGACGACCCACTGGTCCAAATGCGCTTTCGCGAAGCTTGGGGCAAGCAGGATCTTTGCGCAGATATCGGTTTCTCCGCCACAGAGATGATGCACGCGTTATCTCACGGCGAGCTTAAAGGGCTATATGTCATGGGCGAAAACCCAGTGCTGAGCGATCCTGACCAAAAGCACGTATTGCAAGGCCTAGCTGCTGCAGAGTTTGTAGTGGTGCAAGATATCTTCTTAACAGAAACCGCCGAGCTAGCCGATGTGGTCTTGCCTGCGGCCGCGTTTGCCGAAAAGCTAGGGCATTTCACCAATACCGAGCGCCGAGTGCAGCAGTTACTCCCCGCTGTTACGCCACCGGGTCTTGCCAAGAATGATTGGCAAATAATCCAACTTATTGCCACCAAGATGGGTGAAGATTGGGGCTACCAAAATGAAAAGCAGATTTGGCATGAGATCACCGACGTCACGCCACAATATCGCGGCATTACCTGGAAAGTTATCGACAGCCTAACGAGCAATGGCCTCCAGGGTCTGCAGTGGCCCTGCCCAGCTGAAGGTCACCCTGGCACGCCTATTTTGCATACCAGAGAGTTTACTCATGGCAAAGGTAAGATGCGCGCTGTGCACTACCGTCTTCCCGCCGAAATGCCGTGTAAAGAGTATCCATTGGTCTTATCAACTGGACGCTTATTGGAGCAATTCCACACTGGCACCATGACTCGCAAAACCGAGGGACTCAATCAACTCGGTAGCGCTAGGGTGATGATTTCGGTATTTGATGCTGACAAGCTCGGCGTGAATAACGGTGATATGCTCAAACTCAGCACAAGGCGCGGAGAGATTGAAATTAAGGCATTTGTCACTAAACGTGCTCAGGCTGGGGTCTTGTTCCTGCCGTTCCACTTTGCAGAATCTGCCGCCAACAAGCTGACTAACAACGCCCTCGACCCAGTGGCTAAAATCCCAGAGTTCAAGGTGTGTGCGGTAAAAGCTGAAAAGGTAGCAGAAGAAGTAGCCGAAATGACAGCTGAACTAGCGTAACTAGCGTAACTAGCGTAACTAGCGTAACTAGCGTAACTAGCGTAACTAGCGTCAAAGTAGATCAAAAAAGGCCGTAAGCGCATGCGCTTACGGCCTTTTTGTTGGTTTTAGTTTAGCTAGCTGCTAACTCATAAACGCGCCCACTACCGCCCCTGCAACACCAAAACCTGTCACTAGGATAAATATATTTGGCTTAAAGATTTTAAACAGACCAAAACCTAACACCACCAAGGCCATATCAAGCGGAGATAGCACAGCACTGATAAATATAGGATTATAAAGCGCCGCCAACAAGAAACCGATCACACAAGCATTCACTCCCGCAACCGCGCCTACCACTTGCGGCCGCGCGCTGAGAGCATGCCAGCTTTTAAGTGCCACCAGCATAAGTAAGAATCCCGGCAGGAAAATAGCGAGTGTCGCAACCAAGGCCCCCATTAACGGCTGTTGCACCCAGATCTCTGCACCTAAAAATGCGGCTAAGGCAAACATAGGCCCCGGCACAGCTTGAGCTAACGCATACCCCGTTAAGAACTGATCGTTACTCATCGCATCGCCAACACTCGATTGCAGTAAAGGCAGCACCACATGCCCACCGCCAAAAACCATGCTACCCACTTGATAGAACTGGCTAAACAACTCAGTTAAATTCGATATCCCAGCATGCTTAGATAACCCTATGACCACCAAGGAAGCAATCAATAAGCCGCTGAAGATACTTAACCAAAAGAAGTTGAGTTTTATCGGTTGCTGCGCCGTTGCCTTAGGTTCATCATCCTCAGCAGATAAGTAATAGCGACCCACCATAGCGGCTACGATGAGCAAGCCAAACTGTACAAGCATCGAAGGCTGCAGCAAGATAATCACGCAACTTAAGACCATTAATAGCTTGGCTTGCTTACGCTGACAAAACTGCTTAAACATAATCCAAATGGCATCAGCAACCACGACCACAGCCAGTAGTTTAAGCCCGTGGATTATTCCTTGAGTAAATGAATAATCCAGCCACTGGCTACTGGTTACTGCGAGTAAAAATAATAGAATAAACGAAGGAAGGGTGAAGCCTAGAAAGGCGGAAATAGCCCCTAACAGCCCGCCGCGATGGTAACCAATCGCAAAACCCACCTGGCTCGAGCCAGGTCCAGGCATAAACTGGCTTAACGCCACCAAGCTGCCATAGTGTTTGTCATCGAGCCATTTCAGCTCCTGTACAAAAGTCTGCCTAAAGTAACCGATGTGCGCTGCTGGCCCGCCAAATGACACGAGGCCTAACGAAAAAAAACGAAGAAAAATTTGAAACATAACCATCCATCAATATGTGCGCCAAGACGCCTTTAAAATAAGTGCTTTAAATAAGCTGCTTAGAATAACAGATACAGCATATGACACTAACGTTACAAAATAATGAAACCTAAAAAACGACAGTAATCTGTCACAAGTTAAACCAAGCTTGCAGAGGCGATAAGCTAAAAACAATATAAATCTTTTAGTGCTTTGCTTTACCTGCTTAGCTAATCCAACATTAGTCGCTCAAAATCGGCTAATGGCTGGCGCTTACCGATAGAGTCTTCCACCCATTCGAGCACTTCTGTTGCCGTCGTCCTATAAGTTGTCAGCTTGCCTCCATAGAGGCTTAATAACTTAGGGTGGCTTAGCTGACTTTTTTGCAGGGTATCTCTTGGGCGGTCAAATGAATTGCCAGCCTGTTTTGGTAGCACTCTAATTCCACAAAAGCTGTCAATCACCCGCGTTTTCAATGCCTCTACATCACCAAACTGGGCAAAGTAGTGTTGATAAATACCCAGTAAATACGCCTCCTCTTCGGCGGTTATTTGGGGTTTGCCGTTTAACTTATCAAGCACGACTTCAGTGGTGCCAATCAAGGTCTTACCATTCCATGGCATCACAAAAATCACCCGTTTGTCAAAGCAAGACTCAAGGTAAAGAATGCCGTCATTAGCCGGAATATCGAGCAGTAAATGACTGCCCTGCACCCATTCGATGGGCTCTGCTGCAATGGGCGGGACCACATTATCTAACACATGGTTCACCCAGGGACCCGCCGCGTTCACCACCGCCAACGCTTCTACCTCTTGCTCAGCACCGTCGGCTTGGTAACGCACGATACAATGACTTTGCAAATGCTCGATATGAGTACATTTTGCATGCTCAATAACATGGGCACCTAAAGAACGGGCATTTTTTACGACCGCCTGGGTCAGAAGTTTGTCGTCTGTTTGCGCATCCCAATATTGATAAACAGCCTTAAGCCCGTTGAGTTTGAGCCCTTTGATTTTCGACCAATGCACTGAGGGTATCGATTTAAACTGCCCTAGCGCATCGAAATCGCTAAGCATGGCATACAAACTCAGTCCCGCCCTGATCGCCCATGAACTGCGACGACTGGTGTCATATACGGGAATATAAAATGGGATTGGATTCACTAAAGAGGGAGCAAGCTGTAGCAAAGCTTTACGCTCGGCCAGTGACTTTCTCACTAACGGCAGTTGTCCGGACTCAAGATATCGTAGGCCACCGTGAATAAGCTTGCTAGAGTTGGCTGATGTTTGCGCAGCAATAGTGTCTCGTTCAAGTAATAGCACACTATAACCGGCCGCAGCCGCGCACTGAGCAATACCAGCACCGTTAATGCCACCGCCAATAATGATAAGATCAACTGTCGCCATTTGTGCTCCTTAAAGTGCATCTGTTATTTTTGCTACTGCTTTAACGGCTTTTCAATCAGTGTTTCAGCCACTATTACGACAGATTTATAAAGACTGATTTATAAAGACTGAGTAAAGTCCATAATTACCGCCACTAAATACGCATATACGGCATTGCACAATAACCTTGGCTAATAGAGGCTGTGGAGCGAGAAACAGATCTGTTTGTTTGGGCTCAATGGTGTTTCAACGCTGTCTTTTGTCATAATCAGAGTCATCATAAGAGTAACCCTACTTTGTCCCCCGATTTAAGGCTCTAGTTCAGGCTCTAACTCGCGCTAGAGTCTAGGGCAATAAACAAAACACCTAGCATATAACATACTTATGTTATTGATAAAATTCGAACCTTAAATTGAGCCGTAAAAATGCCCCTCTCTTGATGCACGCTCAGTATTTTGTTAGCTGTAACCTAACTCACATCATCCTAGGCGACATTGCGGCATCAATTTTATGAGCCTGGTTAATAGCATATTAGGTCGTGAAACTAGGTTGTGGGTTTGGCTCTAATATCCGCCAAAGCATCATTAGAATAATTGATCTAAAGATGATTGCTTTTCAGATACTAATAGCATAAATTGCTCTCGAATTTGAACGATCCAGCTGTTTTTACGCTGTTAGTTTTTAAAAAGTTTTCATGTTATCAAGGATGTACAAAATGAAGTCTATAGCCGTAGTTGGTTTATTGTTCGCAGGAAGCGTGGCCGCACAATGTGATAACCAAACCCATATAGTCGATATTCCTTATGCAAAGAATAGCTCTTATTTTGCAGGACATTACGCATCGCAACTCGATAAGTTAAGTAAAAACACCCAAGCCAATAGCGGTTATTTGCTGCTCGAATTTAAAGTCAATCAAACTCAAACCACTGAAGAAGCGCGCAAGTATAATAAGTGGTTAGCACAAAGGCGTATTGAAAGAGTAAAAACCTACCTTGATAATGCGGCTTACCCCGCCCCCGTGATCACTCGAATATTAACCGCAAGTACCGACGAGAACCGCAATGTGTCAGTGGTATGGTGCGCTGCAGAAACCGAGCAACTGCAGATTCAAATTGCCAGTAAAGATGAATAACCGATAACGACTATAAAAAACGCTCAAACATTAGTCAGCCTGCAGCGTCTTTATTAACAAAATGCCAACATTGATCATAGGTGCCCCAAAACGGCAATCTAGCTATGCACAACACCTATCAAACTGTTTATAAAGCTTTTAGCGATCAAACCTATGTATAACGAGTGGCTCGTTATGACTAGTTAAACAACGGCTTAATCAAGCCATTACAATTATTGCTAAAAGTTTAATTCTATTACCTAAAACTAGTCATAGTTCCCAAAAGTAATTTATTCGAGATTCCAGTAGCAAAAACCACACATTAATTTAGCAAATGCTAACTATTACAGTAAAGTATCGGTAACCTAAGTCTCAATTCATGCCTAATTTGCCTTTTGGAGTTCGCATGGTCAAATCAGCTCTATTATTCATCGCCATATTTCTCTCAAGCCTTTCTATGCCAAGCTTTGCAGCTGACAGCCCAGTTAATGGTAATTCCATTAATGACACTGCCATTAATGAAGCCAATATGTGGCATTACACTAATTCCCAAGGGGAGTTAAAGGTAAAACTGTATTTCTTCTGGTCTAAAACCTGCCCACACTGCGCCGAAGCGCATCCATTTATCGACAGTCTGCCAGAGCGTTACCCCTGGATCGAGGTGGAAGATCATATGATCACTGCTTCCGGTACCATGAAGATTTGGCAGCAAATAGCCAAACAAACAGGTACAGAAGCGCGTTCAGTGCCTTTCTTTGCTAGCGGTGAAAAAGCGGTGGTAGGCTACAGTAGCCAAGCTGTTACTGGTGAGTTTTTAGTGCAACGCTTAAAGTCATATTATGTATCACTTGGTGGTCAGTTAGCCCCTGAAATCGAGGGCCAATACACTAGTGCTGCTCCCGTCTCTGCGGGCCTATTTGAAACCTGTAAAGAAAGCAGTGACAGCGAAGGCACCTGTGATTTAGGTTTAGATAGTACCAGTGAAATAGCCTCTTCTGATGTGCAACCCGTTGAGTTGCCACTCGTTGGTGTTGTCCACCCTGAGCAGATGTCGCTACCGCTATTAACAGTGGTACTGGCTGGCGTCGATGCCTTTAATCCTTGCGCTTTCTTTGTATTGTTATTTCTACTTTCAATTATGGTTAACGCCAAGAGCCGCACTCGCATGTTAATTGTCGGTGGCATCTTCGTATTCTTCTCAGGCTTTATCTACTTCATCTTTATGAGCGCATGGCTGAATATCTTCCAACTACTTGGCGCTGGTAGCGACGGCGGCTGGATTATTCTCGGGGCGGGTATGTTGGCGCTCGTCGCAGGCGCGGTAAACATCAAAGACTACTTCTTTACTAAAGGCGAAGTCACTTTATCCATGTCTGCAGAGAACCGCACTGGGTTGATTAAACGTATGGGTAAACTCACCAGCGCCAGCAGCATGACCGCCATGATAGCCGGTACCGTGGTGTTATCGATTTTAGCCAACGCGTATGAGTTACTCTGCACAGCTGGCTTCCCGATGATCTACACCAGCGTATTGTCGATGCATGACCTAGACACATTTGAGCGTTACATGTACCTGGTGATGTACAACGTGGTGTATGTCATCCCACTCGCGGCGATTGTTATTGCCTTTAGTGTGTCACTAGGTAAACGCAAGCTCACCGAAAAAGAAGGCCAAACCCTTAAGCTCATGTCGGGCATTATGATGATGGGCCTAGGTGGTATGCTAGCTATCGACCCAACGGCGCTGCAAAATGTGGCCTTAGCGATTGGCCTTATCTTAAGCTCTATCGTGCTGACCTTTATCATTACCCTTATTCGCAAGGGGATTGAGAAATCACGGATTGCAAAATCATAGTTTTCTTAACTGAAGAGTTAAGCTTGTGAAAATCTAGGACAGACATAGCTCTTCAAAAAGCATGAATCTCACCACGAAGCGCTGCGCTTTCACGGAGAACACGGAGGTAAAGATGAAGAGCTTAACAGGCCTCGGCTGTGGCTCTTCTCCGTGATCTCCGTGTCCTTCGTGGTGAATTGCTTTTGCCCCAAAACGTGTTTACCTTCGAATGACGGATCATTATATTTTTTGTATCGTTGCTAATTGGTAGCGTGCTTGAACTTGTAGCTTCATGGCTATCAATCGCCTCCAGCGAGGGATGTGCAGATACTGCCGTGACACGCTGCAAGTCCATCCTTGGAAGCTCGACCATGACGTCCATGTCATGGACAGTCACGGCCGCATCTACACCGGATAATTGGTGCTCTCATTTAGCCATGGTGGTTCGATTTCTAAATTGAAAATGCCCCCAAAGTGTGTTTACCTAACGTATAAATTTAGCGTTAACATCATTTTTTTTAAAGCACTGAACTCACCACGAAGCGCAGCGCTTTCACGAGGAGTACGCAGGTGAAGATCTTAAAAAGCTTAAGCCGTTGCCTTTGTTCGTGTCCTCCGTGTTCCAACAACATCCGTGTTTAACCGCCAGTTCGCTATCCCTAGCTCTCGCTTATTAGCACATGGCTTCACCATATTCGCCGTGGTGAGCCACATTTATCGCTTTTGCTTTTCCTGTAGCGAACAACGAAATTTGGCCCCTTCTTTTCCGTAGGTCGGTATTTATGCCGACAAATCTAGTATAAAACCAAGATTGATGGGCTAAAGCCCAACCTACAAAAGAGAATATGTTTTCTGGCTGCTCTTCTTTGCTTTTATCATCTTTACTCTTTCTTAGCTTTACCGCTTTTACCGTGAGCGCAGCGCTCCGTAAGTGACGCTGTCACGTTCCCTAGGCCGCTGGCCGTCCGGCTCTTCCCGTCTTAGCTTGAACCGTCTTTGCTTTTCCTAGGACCTAGGGCCTGCTTTTCCTCAAACCTAGCCCCTCTTTCCGTAGGTCGGTATTTATGCCGACAAATCTAGTATAAAACCAAGATTGATGGGCTAAAGCCCAACCTACAAAAGAGAATATGTTTTCTGGCTGCTCTTCTTTGCTTTTATCATCTTTACTCTTTCTTAGCTTTACCGCTTTTACCGTGAGCGCAGCGCTCCGTAAGTGACGCTGTCACGTTCCCTAGGCCGCTGGCCGTCCGACTCTTCCCGTCTTAGCTTGTACCCGCTTTGCTTTTCCTAGGACCTAGAAGCTGTTTTCCTAGAACCTTCTTTTCCGTCTTAGCTTTAAAACCGATACACTCTGTAACACGACTGACCTTAAGTCTTTAAAGTGCGCGCCGATAACCAAATAACATTCTTAATTAATCGAGCTACATATGGCAGTTACTATTTCGGCTCTTCTCCGCTTAAGTGAGTCTATTTATATCAAAGATCATAAATAACATTATCATTTGCAACACTTTCTTATCT
>NZ_JBRILT010000036.1:0-51110 GCF_052977065.1 Shewanella sp. 125m-1 | reverse complement strand
GTTTAAAAACACTCGGATTTTGCCATCTTATAAAGATCGGTCAACCGATCAATAAACTGCTAAATGATCGGCATTACGCTTAATGCGGGTTTTTTATTGCCTATAATCGTCGCTATTGTCTTCGTGCTTGGCTTCTCTGTGTGACCGTTGCAAAAAATTTACATCAACCATAACTCTTCCATAAGTGCTTATCTACCACGAAGCGCTTCGCTTTCACCGAGTTCTCGGAGGAAAAGCTTAAAGATAAAACTCAACGAGCTTAGCTTTTGTCTTCGTGCTTGCCCTCTCTGTCTTTCATGGATAGCCACTTTTGCCCTAATACTGTTTAGCTAGCGCAGACACTATAGAGTGACCAGTCAGCCCAAACACCGCAAACACCGCAAACACCGCAAACACCGCAAACACCGCAAACACCGCAAACAATTAAGTGAAATCCCAAACAATTAAATGAAGTCCAGAACAATTAAGTGAGCTCGATCACCGCAAAGATAAAAATTCGCGCTAAAAGCTCGCGTCATCTCCATTCAACTTGAACTTATCACTGCTTTAGTAGATCTTAATATCATCATATTCATTTAAAGACTTCTCATGACTCGTTCAACATCTATTTATAAAGCTGCTCTTCTTACAATCTTTATTGCACCACTTCCCGCATTTGCTATGGCGTCTGACACCACCAACGTGTTGCTGCTCGCTATAACACTTGGCGGTTTCAGCTTGTTTAATTTACTGCTCAATGCATTGTTTTACTTTACGGGTAAATATCACAGCCGTAACTTTGCCAAAATGCATACGCTTGTCGCCATTATCCCGTCGGTTATTGCGTTGTTTGTCGCACTGATTTATTTTGATACTGCTGGTGCTATTTCGATGAATATTGGTGTGATTATTATTGCCATCGGACTGAGCTTATTACCACTTCAACTGAACTTGTCAGCCACTAAAGCACCGACTAAAAACAGTGCGTTAATTATTGTACTCGCCGCTATCTCGCTATTAATCGCTGCTTATTTCGTTACACCTATCGCCATTTTTGCAATTGCATGCGCCCATGTCGCCTTGATTAGCCAAGCCGACATTAAAGTGAAGTTCTTAAGCCTATCAACCCTTGCTATTGGCTACGGTTACCTAGGCTATTGGGCTTACCAAATCATTCAATATAGCTAGGTAACTAGCAGCAAAACCAAAATTAAATACTATGCCTAACGAATCTAGTTTCACACAACTTCAAGTAGATATTGCACGATGCCAGATTTGCGCAAAGGCTTTGCCGCTTGAGCCTAGGCCTATTGTTCAGTTAGGCAAACAAGCCAAAATCCTGATAGCAGGCCAAGCACCAGGACAAAAAGCACATGATAAAGGCCGCCCCTTTGATGATGCTAGTGGCGAGCGCCTGCGGACATGGCTTGGTGTGACTAAAGCACAACTTTACGACCCTAACTTGTTTTCCATTTTACCTATGGGCTTTTGTTTTCCCGGTAGTTACACCACTGCCGATAAAAAAAGTGGTGATAAACCACCCCGTCCAGAATGTGCCCCAAAATGGCGCCAGCAAGTATTAGATCAACTAGAACATATTGAATTGACATTGTTAGTCGGAAAATATGCCATAGAGTGGCACCTAAAACAGAAACTCAGCGTCACAGAGTCGGTAGCTAACTGGCACACATTGTGGCCAAACACCTTAGTGATGCCGCATCCCAGTCCAAGAAATAATATTTGGCTTAAACGAAACCCAGATTTTGAACAGCTGATTATCCCTCAATTACAAAAGCGTGTTGCCCTGTTAATTGCCGCAAGCCAAACGCAGCGCACAAATGCCTATCAAGCTCACAAATAACTTATAAAGTAATGCCACATTTCATCAGTTTAAGGCACTGTAGCAATACTTTACGCCGATCACCATTAGGCAAAAACGTCGATTATTTCAAGCATTAGTGAGGCTAAACGTGTACTTTTTAGATGGTTCTTTGGCACGGCAAATCGTTAAGCGCACCATGAAGATCATTGGTCACAATATTAATGTGATGAATAATCATGGCGTGATTTTGGGTTCGGGTGAATCCCACCGCATTGGTGCTATCCATGAGGGTGCACTACTTGCGATTAGCCAGCAGCGAACTGTTGAGATCAGCACACAAAGTACTGGCACGCTACAAGGTGTTAAGCCAGGAATTAACCTGCCCCTGCACTATAAAGGCGAGATTATTGGCGTAATAGGCATAACCGGCGAACCTGAAAAATTACACAGTTATGGTGAGCTACTCAAGATGACTGCTGAAATTATTGTTGAGCAGGCCAATACGATAGAACAAGCTCAATGGCAGTATCGACAAAAAGAGGAGTTGATCATTGAGTTGATTAAATCGGAAGGGCCATTTACGTCTCATCAGCGTAACTGGGCTTCTCAGCTTAATATCGATCTTGATGCGCCCCGTGTGGTTGCCGTTATTCAAGTACAGACTGATGAAGAGGAAACCGCGGCTAACTCGATGCTAAAGCAAGTATTGCACCTGCTGGAGAACCCATCGCGCGGCAATCTAGTGGCGATGACGTCGATGACTGAACTCGTCATTTTAAAACCTGCTTTCCTCGATGGAAAGTCCTGGGATCCCGAGCTTGAAAGTGAACGTATCGATCAACTCCTCAGCAGGCTTCCTAAAGAGTTCAATCGTCGTCTTAAGATCGCACTCGGACATTTTTTTCCTAAACCACAAGAGATTAATCGCTCCTACCAGACGGCATTAGAAACCTTGGCCATTGGCCAACAGATGCAGCCCGAACACAGTAAATACCTTTACGAAGACTATTCGCTGCAGGTGCTATTATCCGTTCTGAAAGATAATTGGCGTGGTAAAGAACTGCTCTGCCCCTATCAAGCACTCATCAAGGCTGATAAAAATGGTCAATTGATAAAAACGCTGACCGCTTACTTGCAGCACTTTGGCGACCTGCAACTGTGTGCTAATGTTCTCTTTATTCACCGAAATACGCTACGCTATAGACTCGGCAGGATCCAACAAATAACCGGCACAAATATCAATCAACTCGATGGATTATTGCAACTGTATATTGGCCAGGTGGTACTAAGAAAATCTCAAACGATAGGAACTGTATGACCTTAACCTCTGCACGTAAACGTGGTTTTACCCTCATTGAAATAGTCGTGGTGATCATAGTACTAGGAGTTTTAGCGGTTATCGCCTTACCCAAGTTTGTTAATTTTCACGCCGACAGTAAAGTCGCAGTGCTAGAGGGTATCGCTGGAGCGATGAAAAGCGGTCTGGATATAGTCCATAGTAAAGCGGTGATTGAAGGGGAAAATGTAGCATTGAATATGCAGGAGTCACTATTCCGCTTTACAATGGCTACCCTGCAGTCGATGGTAACGATAGCTTCAATGAGCTTAATCGTCAGGTTCGCGCTTGGCTTGATATCGATTCAGTATCACTGACCACCATTAAACTTGATAATGATGCAGCGCCTTTCTTTGTCGACAAATCGAGCCCCAACAATCAGATTTATATATTTTTCTCCGAAGATCTTAATGATAAAAGCGTCAGCTTTAACTGTCATATTCGTTATGAAAATGCCATAAACGCCACAGAGCCCGTTATCACTGTCAAGCACAGTGATTGTTAATTTAAAAGCTTTAAATAGAAAGCGTTAAATAAAACTCTAACTCAAAAAGCCCTCTGCGCCTCAATTGTGCATCCGCACAAAATATTTGTATTCATCTCATCAAAATTCGTGAACATCGCCAAAGAAATATTCCTTTCACCGCCGCATAATATTTCGGCCTGAAATACCTTGGTCAGCACTGTCGAAACGGTGCGCCAACCTGGCTAAAACAACAATACCTTACATATAAAAATACCCATACAGGGATCCCCTATGAGCTTAGTACTGATCTTACTGGCTGTAATTGCGTTTATCGTTATCGCCACCTCTAAATACAAACTACACCCTTTTTTAACGTTAATTCTCGCATCGTTTCTAGCGGCCTTTGCCTACGGCCTGCCGAGCGCTGATATCGCCAAAACCATTACCTCAGGTTTCGGCGGGATCTTGGGCTACATCGGTCTCGTCATCGTCTTAGGTACCATCATAGGCACTATTTTGGAGAAAAGCGGTGCGGCAATAACCATGGCTGACGTGGTGATTAAGGTTCTGGGCAAACGTTTCCCAACGCTAACCATGTCGATTATCGGTTATATCGTGTCTATTCCTGTGTTTTGTGACTCAGGCTTTGTCATTTTAAACTCACTTAAACAGTCGATGGCAAATCGTATGAAGGTGTCGAGTGTTTCTATGAGCGTGGCATTAGCTACAGGCTTGTATGCGACTCATACCTTTGTGCCACCAACGCCTGGTCCAATCGCCGCTGCAGGTAACTTAGGTCTAGAGTCAAACTTAGGTTTGGTAATTTTCGTCGGGATCTTTGTTGCAGCAGTTGCTGCTTTAGCCGGTACACTGTGGGCCAACCGTTTTGCCAATACCCAACCTGATGGCGAAGGTGCAGAGGAGCTGTTAACTCAAAAGGATAACTTCGAAGAGCTTAAGCAAACCTACGGTACGCTTCCAAGCCCGACTCGTGCATTTGCGCCGATTTTTGTGCCAATTTTGATGATCTGCTTAGGCTCGGTAGCTAACTTCCCATCGGCGCCACTTGGTGATGGCATGCTTTTCGATATCTTGGCCTTCTTAGGGCAGCCAGTTAATGCCTTGATGATAGGTTTGTTCTTGTCACTATCACTACTGAAAGGCAACGACAAAATCAAAGAATTCAGTGAGCGTATTAGCCAAGGCTTAGTCGTTGCAGCACCGATTTTACTTATTACTGGTGCGGGCGGTGCATTTGGCGCCGTGCTTAAAGCAACTGACATCGGCACTTTCTTGGGTGAATCACTGTCTGCATTAGGCATAGGGATCTTTATGCCATTTGTCGTTGCTGCAGCCCTTAAATCGGCGCAAGGCTCTTCTACCGTTGCGTTAGTTGCAACCTCAGCATTGGTAGCCCCTATGCTAGGTGATATCGGCCTTGCCAGTGATATGGGCCGCGTATTAACCGTTATGGCCATTGGTGCAGGTGCAATGACAGTTTCTCATGCCAACGATAGTTTTTTCTGGGTCGTTACTCAGTTTAGCCGCATGAGTGTTAAACAAGCTTACAAAGCCCAAACCATGGCCACGCTGATTCAAGGTGTTACGGCTATGGCTTTGGTTTACCTACTAAGCTTAGTGTTACTTTAACGCTCTTTGCTCGATACAAATAGGCAAGCCTTGAACGGCTTGCCTACTGTACAGACATGAATCCACACTAGCATCATTACAAGTCTGTTAGCCCTTTTTTAGCCTGACTCGTTTTATAGGAATACTGCATGAAAATTGTGATTGCCCCCGACTCTTTCAAAGAAAGCCTCACTGCAATGGAAGTGGCCAATGAGATCGAGCGAGGATTTCGCACGGTTTTGCCGACAACCGAGTACATTAAAGTCCCTGTCGCAGATGGTGGCGAAGGCACGGTACAATCCATGGTGGATGCAACCCAAGGCTCTATCGTTGAAATAAATGTGACGGGGCCTCTGGGCGATCGCGTGGCCGCTTTCTACGGTATTTTAGGTGAGGGTTACCAAGGCAGTAAAAAGACCGCTGTAATTGAAATGGCCGCCGCCTCTGGCTTGCATTTAGTCGCACCAGATAAGCGCAACCCGCTTATCACCACCAGCTACGGCACTGGTGAGTTAATTGTCGATGCATTAAATCGCGGTATCGAACATATTATTATCGGTCTTGGCGGCAGCGCAACTAACGATGGCGGCGCTGGTATGGCTCAGGCCATCGGCGCGCATTTACTCGATAGTGCAGGCAAAGCGCTCTCACCAGGAGGCGCTGCTTTAGCTGAGCTAGTCAGTATTGATTTAACCGACTTGCACCCGCTTATCAAAAAATGCTCTTTTGAAGTGGCTTGCGATGTTAACAACCCGCTTTGCGGTGACAAAGGCGCATCAGCAATTTTTGGCCCCCAAAAAGGCGCTACGCCAGCAATGGTTAAGCAGCTTGATGGCACGCTTAGTCACTACGCCGACATCATAGCTAAAAGTGGGTTCACAGATAATCGTGACTATGCCGGAGCGGGCGCCGCTGGAGGCATGGGCTTAGGTGTAATAGCCTTTTTAGGCGCTGAGCTAAAACCCGGCATAGACATAGTGATGCAGACGGTTAATCTTGCAGGTTTACTTGAGGGCGCAGATCTAGTCATTACCGGTGAAGGTCGCCTTGACAGCCAAACCTTGCATGGCAAAACACCTATGGGCGTTGCAAGTGTTGCCAAAGCGCAAGGTATTGCGGTTATCGCCATTGCCGGCTGCGTGAGTGATGATGCTAACATGTTACTTGAGCATGGCATCGATGCACTGTTTTCAATTACGCCAAGAGCCCTGCCCCTTGCAGAGGTGTTAAGCAGCGCTAAACACAATCTCTACAGCACTGCGACGAATGTAGCGGCGCTATACGCGCTATCGGCGGCGAAATAAGCTGAGCGACCCGCGAGTACCGTTCACTTAAAGAAGTAACTCAGAGAGTTTGATAACTTTAAAAGATAAGAGTCGACCACGAAGCAATACTGTCCGAGTTTTTCTTCGTGCCCTCTATAAAGTAAGCGAAGCAAATGAAGTGTTCGCTTCGTGGTTTATAAGCTTTTAAAGCCAAGATCCCTGCTTAAACTGGGTTCTTGGCTTTTTGTTTACGAATCAAGTTTGGCTTAACATACCGACATTGGCGCATAAGTTTTTTGTTTTTAGTGACCACATGAAAACGCCTTGCACTTAAGAGAAATCTATCCATCTATATCTCGGCGCTTTACAGCAACCAAGATGCCCACTTTATTTTTCTACTTGATGCGCTATACAGCATAAAGTAAAGTGACCGTCCGTTTTGACCGTCCGTTTCGAAAAGCTGTTCAGCTCAGAAAGCAGCGTGATTAGTAGAGAAAGTTAGCCCCATGACAGCAAGAAAAGCCACCGCTTCAGAAGAGGCATTACTGCGAATTTTTACGGTTCCAGAAGCCCCAGATTCAACCCTGAGTGTAATTGAGCAGAATATTTCACAGAATTTAATGGGTTTCTTGCAAGAAAGTGTGGTCACGGTAGAGAAACCCCTCACAGAAGTTGAACTTGATTTTCAGCAGTATCATATTCCGGCTGCGCCGCAATTTGTCTCCGATTACGCCGACAATATGATGCAAACGCTGGTTGCACATTCGGTGCACACCTCGGCGCCAAGTTTTATTGGCCATATGACCTCTGCATTGCCCTACTTTGTATTACCTCTGTCTAAGATGATGGTAGGACTGAACCAGAATCTGGTAAAAATTGAGACATCTAAAGCCTTCACGCCACTTGAACGCCAAGTGCTCGGCATGATGCACCATCTTGTTTATGCCGAGAATGAATCGTTTTACCAAAGCCAGATGCACAGCGCTGATGTCTCTTTAGGCGCATTTTGCTCCGGCGGAACAGTCGCTAACATTACCGCGCTATGGACAGCACGAAACCAACTGCTTAAAGCGGATGGCGACTTTAAAGGCATCGCCAAGCAAGGGCTGCTCAAAGGGTTACGCCACTATGGCTATGACGATTTAGCCATTTTAGTGTCTGAGCGCGGACACTACTCGCTGGCTAAAACCGCCGACCTACTCGGTATTGGCCGAGAAAACATTATTCAAGTACCCACATCAAACGATAACAAGGTCGATGTGGTTAAGATGCGTGAAATAGCTAAGCAACTTGAACAAGATAACATTAAAGTCATGGCAATTGTCGGCGTTGCAGGTACCACTGAAACCGGCAATATCGACCCGCTAAATGCATTAGCCGATCTAGCCGCTGAGCTAAATTGTCACTTTCATGTTGATGCAGCTTGGGGCGGCGCGAGCTTACTATCCAATAAGTATCGTCACCTACTTGCAGGTATTGAGCGGGCTGATTCAGTCACCATCGATGCCCACAAACAGATGTATGTGCCTATGGGCGCTGGCATGGTGCTCTTTAAAGACCCGACCTTTGCTAATGCCATTAAGCACCACGCCGAGTATATTCTGCGTCAAGGCTCAAAAGATTTAGGCAGCCAAACCCTTGAAGGCTCACGCCCGGGAATGGCGATGCTAGTCCATGCTTGCCTTACCGTGATAGGCCGTGAAGGCTATGAGATTTTAATCAACAACAGCCTTGAAAAGGCGCGTTATTTTGCCGATTTAATCACCAATGAAACCGACTTTGAACTGGTATCTAAGCCTGAGCTTTGCCTGCTCACCTACCGCTACGTTCCACAATCAGTGCAAATCGCTATGGCTAAAGCGCGTGAAATAGGCGATATAGCCTCGCTCACTAAGTTTAATGCGCTACTAGACGGTCTCACTAAGTTTGTGCAAAAAACTCAGCGTGAACAAGGTACCTCGTTTGTATCGCGTACCCGTATTAATCCTGAAAACCACCTGCTAATGGATATCAAAGCCGTGGTATTTAGAGTGGTGTTAGCAAACCCGCTAACTAGCCATGAAATTTTACAACAGGTGTTAGCGGAGCAAGTAGAAATAGCCAATAGCGAAACGCAATACTTGCCTCAACTGCTCTTACTAGCACAAAGCTAATTCAGCTATTGTGTTGTGCAAGGCTCGATTGGCGTTTTGCTTTAATCGAGTCTTGCCGTAATAAACAGATCCGTCACCTCACCGATTGGACTCGTTTGCAGCTTACGTTTAATATCTATGATGCTAAATCCAGCGGCCTCTAGCGACTTTCTGTTGTTTTT
Organism: Shewanella sp. 125m-1; assembly: GCF_052977065.1. NCBI lineage: Bacteria > Pseudomonadati > Pseudomonadota > Gammaproteobacteria > Alteromonadales > Shewanellaceae > Shewanella > Shewanella sp. 125m-1. The sequence continues at coordinate 42,299 of NZ_JBRILT010000036.1, read as the reverse complement.
AAATAATACAACTTTCAACTAGATTTACGAATGTGGCTATAGTTAAATTCTCCGCTGCAGCTATATATGTACTCTAGGTAGTCCACGAGCGAAATTTAAGAAACTTTAATTAAAAATACATAAAACGCATAAAATACCTAGCCCATCAGTAATTCAGTAATTCAGTAATTCAGTAATTCAGTAATTCAGTAATTCAGTAATTCAGTAATTGAACTCAGTTATTCTACTACTGAATAACTCTTCAAATTGTGGTGCCCACTTATTCAATTACTAAATTCACTTATTCATTAATTGGATTTATCCCAAACAAATCACCACACAACAATTTAAATAAGTTTGTTTATTTGAACGGCATCACAACGCAGAAGCTACATCAATATTATTATATGCAAAATGAAAAACAACTTTTTCACTAGGACTATTAAAACAAACTAATTTACTTTTATTAGGGAATGGATGCCTTTTATTTGTTAGCCTATAGCGAACTCACACCAGAGAAAGTTACGGCGCCTCCCCTCACTAAATAATAAATCCCCAAACAAAACATATAAATAAGACCGAAAATATCAATTAAAAACTACAACCATCTAAAACAATAAATAAAACCACCAGAGTTTAGTATCAAAAATGAAATCTACATGCAAATTATTTCTGTACATTTGGCTAGTATCCTTAACTCTTGGATGCCAATCAACCAGTGTTCCAGCCTGGTATAATTCACCTCAAAAAAACAATCCAGATTTTATTATAGCTGTCGGTGAAGGAAGAAACTTAGAACAAGCGAAAAAGTCAGCACTTAGCAACATTAATGCCTCACTCTGGACTGAAGTTAATTCATCTTTTTCTATGAATGACACCCATAGAAGCATCGGAAACGAAAGTTACTCTAGCGCATATATCAATAATGCCGTCAATACGAAAACATCAAACATTGCATTTAGCGGTGTTGAATATAGCAACATAGCAAACAATGACATCTATTTTTATGCTCAAGCACAAATAAAGAAGTCGAGCGTCATCAACCAGCTAATCTCTGACCTAAATAATATCAACAAAGAGATAAAGGCGCAGCTTGATAAGTTATCGCATCAAGATCCTCTTCAGTGGTGGTTAATCAATAAAAATAGTGATTATTACAAAGATTATGCCATTGTCAGGCTAGCGATGCTCTCCTCCCTATCACCTAGCACTAAAATAGATACAGCTTATATTGAAAAGATAACCAACGATTCATCACGAGTTAAATCAAGCATCTTGATTTACATCCAGCCACCATATACCAGTCCAAAAATGGCGCTTATGTTAGCTGAAAAGTTGTCGTTAGAAGGGATCCAAACAACAATAAAAAAGTCACCTAAAGCAACACATACTCTAAAAATTACTTCAAGTTTACGCCAAAGCAATATTGCTGATGCCTACATTTCAACTCAAATATCAAGCCTGCAACTTATAAATAAAAACAACAATGTCATTAGTAGCAGTGAAATAATATCAACAGGTAATTCCCTTTCCAATTACAAAATATCTAAAGAAGGTGCAGAGCGCCATTTTTCTACACAAGTCGATGAGCGCGGACTGTGGCCAGCTCTCGGTTTAACATTATAAAATATAAAATAATGGAGTTAATAATGCTTAATAAAACAGTGGTAGCCATCAGTGTGTCTTTGTTATTAGGAGCCTGTGCTTCTAGCCCTGAGAACGTTTGTCACCCTAATACTATGGTGAACATTGAATCGTCAGAAGTTCCGACAAAAAAAAGTGCTGATAAAAAATACATTGTATTACCAGTTGATATCAACTTTAAAGAGTCCGCCTCAGACAAACTTAAAGCCACTCTAATAAACAAAATTGAATCACAACTTACTACGTCTGGTGTTCAGGTCGTTGATCGCAAGTTAGCTAGCAAACTTAAAAATGAAATAAAACTTGCAGAGCAGAGCGGCCGCTATAATACAAAAGGCGTACCGATAGCTGACTATGCGATTATTACCGAAGTAACGAAAAGTGATTTAAGTGCATCACATAATGAAACTCGCTACTATGAAAATAAAGACGGTGAGCGTAAAAAAATCCCCGCTAGCTGTGACTACAAAGTCGAATTTGCAGCTATTGCAAAAGTAGTGTCTCTACCTGATATGACATTGATAAAAAGAATTGAACTTGATGGTGACGACTCCTTTAGCACAGAAACAACCAACTCAAAATGCCCTATTTCAAATGCTCAATACTCAAGCTTGGCATTAGCCGCTGCTGCAGAATCTATTGAACACGATGCTGAACTAAAAGAACTGCTGGCACCTAGTGCACCAGTACTAGAATTACGTCATTGTGAAAGTGGCCCAATGGTCAAAATAGGAATGGGCTCAAAGACTAATATACAACCTGATTCTGAAGTTACATTCGCTAATGCCATCAAAAACTCTGAAGGCGAAGTAGAAACTTTTAGTGTCGGTGAGGGTGATGTAGTTGATATTCCATTGCACGGCATTAAACCTGACTATTCTTGGGTCATGATTGATGAAGAAACTGCATTAAAAATTAAGAAAGGTGATGAAGCTAGAATTGTTCCCAAAGTTTGCAGCAGCATCCTTGATCTTGAATGTACTCTAGGGCAAGCAGGGTTACCATTGTGAAAAAACTTATATTAATATGCGCTATTACAGTGGCATTATCAGCTTGTTCTGCCACTCAAACCGTCGAGCAAGCACAGCAATTTGCTAACTGTACCTTTCCCGACGCACCAAACGCAGAAGCCCCTGCGTGGATTTGTGACGTAATGCCAACAGATTTGGCCGCCGGTGGCATGGGTTATGCCAAAAAGAGCGTCGCGGGCATGAACGTAATGCGAAAAATAGCCATTAATGATGCCAGAGTACAGCTGGCTTCACAGTTCCAAATTGACGTCAATAATATGTTTAAACAAGCTGTCAGTAGCACCGTCAATACTAACACGCTGGACGGTGCCAGTGAGAATGTAATTGAAACATTTGAAAACGTAACTAAAACCGTTGTCACGCGCTCGCTTTCAAATAGTAAGGTTATTGTCAGTCAGGCAAGCCCAAGCGGTGGCTTATATGTACTTGTGGGTATGGATAAAGAAACCTACCAGGCTAATGTCAACAAGGTGATCGACACTGCCAATCAAGATGCCAGCTTGTGGAACAAGTTCAATAACGAGAAAGCTGCCAAAGACCTATCTAACGCGCTCGAGTCACTTAAAGCAATATAAAGCAATATCTAGAGGCTATTTTCATAGCCTCTTTTTTATGCCTGGCAAACAGAGAAAACAATGAAATACTATCACAAAACCCTAATCGCCCTTTCAATTATCCCAATTGTGTTTTCAGCTAATGCAAATACCGAGAATTCGTTCACCGAGTTGGAACAGGAAAAAATCCGCATTAACCAACCAATTGAAGAGAAAATTGCTGAATTCCATCAATATGTTAATCAGTATTTGGATGAGTATGAGGCATGGCGATCGCAGTACAATGAAGCTCTCGACAAGCAGCGAACCGAGCTCATTGGACAGTGGGGGAGTGGGGAAGTTTCTGACCAAACAAAAAGCGTCGAGTACAAGGGCGGCAACACAATTAAAAAGGTCATCGACTATGAAAATAATACCGCGACCATATCGGTATTATTAGATGTTAATGCTGCCAATGAATCCACGCGCGCCATCGTACAGCAGGAGATGACTGTAGATGGGCAGACGCTCAACCTGACACAGGCCAGCGTCTCGCTTGCACAAGTCAATTATTCACGCCAGCAAGAGGGACAGGAAAAATCCTTTATTATTAAGCAGGTTGACCTGCAAATGAAGGAGTTGGATATTCAGGCTGATAGATTAATTCAGTCTAACACGGGTATACCAGAATCATTTATTTTTGAAAGAGCGCATAAGCAAAAACAGGCCTTATTGGATGAGGCTAAAGTTCGTCTGACACATATCGCAACCCTGTTTGATACTAAGCGAAAAGAGCTGGGTATTGAAGATGTTGCACTGGATTCCATTGTTTCTGACAGCAAACCAACAGCCCCACAGGCGCTCGAACAGCCATCAGTTGCCGATAAGCAAATAACTGCACTGGTTGGCGTGCAAGACAAAACCGAGATCAAACCTAGTCAGCCGAATAAACCGACTTCACTTCTGCCCCCAGCTGTCGTAATTAAGCCAGCAACCAAGAAAAAAATAGTGTCTTATACCGTAAAATTACCCAATAAGAGCTTAAACAACCGCGCCAACCAGTACTTGCCTCTGGCCACTGCAGAAAGTAAGAAATGGGGAATAGACCAAGCTGTCATTATGGCCATTATGCATAGTGAGTCGAGTTTCAGGCCCGATGCGAAATCTCATGTCCCAGCCTTTGGCCTGATGCAGGTGGTGCCTAGCAGCGCTGGACATGATGTGAATAGGCACATTCGCAACATAGATGCTCCTATGAAGGCTGAAGACCTTTATGTACCACCATTGAATGTTGAGACTGGCGCTGCTTATTTACATATATTGAATGACAAATACCTCAAGAGCATTACTAATCCGCAGAGCAGACTATATTGTATGATTGCAGCATACAACACAGGGGCTGGTAATGTAGCCAGAGCCTTCAACGAAAACCGTTCAACTAACATCCGCAAGGCCGCTGAAGTCATCAACAAGATGCCACCGGATCAGGTCTACCACCACCTGCTAAAGCAATTGCCTTACGATGAAACCAAAAATTACTTGCAGAAGGTGAGTCAACGAATCGCACTTTACCAATAATACAAACAGAGACAGAATATATGCTTAAATCTATCCCCATGATATTGATAGCCATTGGGATCTATATCGGTGTGCAATACAATGACGAGATCATCGACCTGCTCGGTCAGGATACAATAGATCAGATCGAAGAAGCCGTTGAAGATGGTAAAGACAACGTGTTAGACAAGCTAAAAGATATTAACGAGTAGAAATGAACACTAACGACAACACAGCAGAAACTCAAGGAAAACTGGCTAGAATTATTGCCCTAGTGTCCTTGGTTGCCATTGCCCTTGGTGGCTTTAATGACACCACTGACGCCCTGGTTAAAATCTATGATTTTTCATTGTCCAAATTTACCGATATTCCTTCGCAAGATAAGCTGGACAAAATTTATATCCGAGCCTCGTCCGATATTCTTGAAGAGAATTTAGGTGCTCCCGTGTATATCAAACATACTTACAATGGGGATGTGATCAAATACTATCGAGATGACCGATTTATTCTATCAGCCATCAGTAAAGATGGCGCTATTTCTGCTTACCTAGTGTTCCCTGAAGCAGGTTTTAGTGCCGACACTCTGGTCTCTGCCGGAGGCCATGATCTTCTGACTACCTCTTTTAGTCAGCAAGAATCGGTGAATGACATTCGGGCAACGCTATCTAAAACAATTACTTATTATATAGAAGAGAATACCAGCGGTGATTTCAGTAATCTTTACTCTTCCGTGAGTGGCTATAGTGAACTCAATACCACATTGAACGCCGAAAAAAGAGCGACCTTAGCTAAATTGGTCGACGGTATGCTACTGGGTGAAAATATCTCAGCTCCGGCCATCGCGGTGAGAGAGCAATTTACGCCCAACTTCTACGGCTATAGCACCTTGGGGCTAGGCGCTTTGGAGGAAGCTATTTTAACTCAATCTGAATTCCGCCTCATCAATCCATAACCCTATTAAATCTCCTGAAAATTGGGACTAACTCAGTTCTTCACTGTGACTGACAAAGGCCCAATTTTCAGCTCGTAACCTGTCCAAGATGAATCTCGGATTAGATTACAAAAATGTTCTATATTAGATTGACTCAACTGCTCTCACTAGCACAAAGCTAACCTTGTAAAAAAGTTAACATTAGGAAAAAGCTAACAACAGTTAACGATTAATTCAGTCGCGATCTGGTTAGCTGGCAATATCCAACCTTGAACTTAACATGATTTCCAGGTTGGATTTATTCTTAGAATTAAAGCCACTTACGCCAGTAAAACAAGCCCAAGAGCAGCCCCATAATACCAGTGCACATCCCGACTACAATCCAAAATGCCAACTTATACTCCACACCGGGCATTCCGCCAACGTTGATGCCCATCAAACCGGTAAAAAAGCCTAAGGGTAAAAAAACCGCAGCGACAATCGTTAACACGTAACTGCGCTGATTCAAATCATCAGCAACTTTACTTGCCAATTCATCATGAGCCATACTGGCTCGCTCCTTTACCGCATCAATATCCTCAATATGACGGATCTGACGCTCTGCAATGCTCCGAAGGTTAAGCCGATCCAACTCATTGAGCCAGCTTAACGGCTCAGAAATCAAGCGATTCAGGGCTTCTCGCTGTGGAGCAATATAACGCCGGATCCCTATACTTTGTTTGCGCACTCGTAATAGCGCACTACGGATATCTTTAGGCTCGCCTAAAAACAATTCATCCTCAACCGTCAACAAATCATCTTCGAGTAGATCGACTGTATCGGTCGTTCTCCTCACTATGCGCTCTATCCAACTAACTAACAATGCAGCGATATCCTTTGGGCCAACATGTTCTGCTAAGTCGCTAGTCAAATCTCCGGTGGATAATAAAATTCGCTTTCGAGTACTGATCAATACGCGGCCATTAGTCCATATTCTTACAGAAACCATATCCTCAGGTTCAGCTCCAGGATTAAGATTTACACCGCGTAATATAATGAGCAGATTTTCGCCACGAGTGAGCACGTGAGGTCGATTACCTTCACTTAAGAGTCCATCGACAGCAACTTCATTTAAACCACTGCAGTCTTTAATCCATTGCTGTGCTTCAGGTTCATCATAATCAAAATGCAGCCAAAGATGTTCTTGACTCGGGGTAACGTCTAAGACTTCCCGCCAAGCAATGGTGGTCGCCCCGCCCTTGCCATCCAGCTTTAATGCGTGGATCAAACCCTTTGGTTCTTTTTCAGAATCAATCATCTGCAGCATATTATTAAATTCCAAATAAAAAACTAAACTAAATATTTTGATTATCGAAAGCTTGCACCAAAATAAGTCTAGTTGCTCTGCCATAACATTTATTAGTTAAAGCATGATATATCAATCCTATCAAGTAACACCCAATATTCAATTGCTTGCGCTAACGTATTTACCCTCATGCATTGATACTTATGCATTGATACTTATGCATTGATACTCATACATTGATACTCATGCATTGATACTCATGCATTGATACTCATGCATTGATACTCATGCATTGATACTCATGCATTGACTATCAGACCATGCTAGTAAAATCGATAGTTAACCAAATCGATAATGAGTTAAATAAATCGTTTATTAAATCAACAGTTAGCTAAATCGAGAATGGATTAAGTCTAGAATGAACTAAGCCGAGAATTAGCCGTTCTTGCGTAGCTTGCCCATTGCATAAAAGTCATTGAAAAATGCTCAATTGACTCCCAGCTTATTACGCTTCAACCTTTTGTTAAATATGAGCAAAGATAGAAACTGTCAACGATTGCATAAATCAGACACATCAAGGATAGATAAGGGTTAAGGGAGCAAGGATGACGGATTTAAAAGGTAATTTAAAAAGTGAGCTATTAGCACTAGGCTATCGAGTCGAACAGCAAGACAGCAAGCTCAAAGTAAAACTTGGTGGATTGGCGACCCCCATCTATATCGAACATGACATAGCCAAAAATAGGTTTATCGTGAATACCCAAGATCTTAGAAACGCTGTTAGTTATGCTTCGCAGTTTTTTTTTGCACAAATCTCTTTATCGGGCTGGCAACAAGCGCTGCTATTTAGCATGACTGCCATAGGTGGTTTAACCATAGTACTGACAGAACTCAAAGCACAAGCGCTAAAACAGCAAGTCGCTTTATTTAATCAAATAAATATCCCATAAAAATGGCCTCTGCAGATCAATAATCACCATGGTTCGATCAACTGCGGTGTACCTACAGCAGTAACGGCCCAAACGCAGCCCTAAGTAGCCTTCACTGCAACTCAAATATTGCTAACAAAAAAGGCCGACACTTGGTCTCAATGCTGGTAAATTAAGCCAAAACTTGATTAATAAACAAAAAACTAAGAACCCTGCACAAACTGGGTTCTTGGCTTTAAAAGCGATAAACCACGAAGCGCTCACTTCGTTTGCTACACTGAGGGCACGAAGAAAAGCAAAAGCTCTTGGTCGCTTTCTTCGTGCTCTTTGTGCTCTTTGTCCCCTAGGTGGTTCATTCTTATCTTTCTAAGTCATCAAATTTTCTCAGACTAACTTCATTAACTTACCGGCATTGGACACTTGGTCTGCCCTTTTATAATTACCAATAAAATCAGTTACTCATATTCAGAAGAGTAAGTCTCTTGGTAAGTATGGGAGTAAAGCTCAAATAGGTTCCCAAATGGATCTTCTAAATACACCATCTTAGCTTGCTTGCTATCATCTTCTGGATGATAACGCATAATATCCATTCGGACTTTGCCACCAAACTTTTCAGTACGTTCTATCACGCCGTGAAAGTCATCCGTTTGTAGACAAAAATGGAAAATACCAATCCGAGAAAAATCCACCAGGTGACGCTCTTGGCGCTGTTTCATTTCAAACAGTTCAAAACCAATACCGTCTGCCGTGACTAAGTGAGCAATATTAAACCCTTTAAAACCTTCACCAAAAACAGCAACACACATTCTACCAATTGCAGTTTCACGCTCTTCTTCTACTTGCGTGTTGCCCATGACGACTTCAAGACCTAAAGCTTTAGTATAAAACTCAACCGCTTTGTCCATATTGCCTACCATGATACCGACATGATTCATTTTCATAATTATCTCCAAAGACTAATATTTAATTCATAACTTGTTTCGATGAAGTGAGTATATGGCGCATGAAGCATTAATAAAAATTATCAATAGTTATTAAATTCATAATCACCTGTTATCATTAAATCAATAACCATTAGCTATCATCAATTCATTACACGTGCAGCGACAGCAGCCTTTTTATCAGTTCCTAGATCGTAGTCATAAGTGACACTACTCCCTTACTAGAAAAGATTAGGCGATTTGATAGCGAGGACAGCCACTGATATAACGGCAGTGGTAGAGGTGGGACCTAGTTAGTTAGTTAGCCCTAAGGGAGGTTCACTCTCCCTCAAGGCTTACTGTGAGCAGCTAACTGCTTGTGTTCAAAGTTACGTGTTCAATATTAAGTTCTAAGAGCTAAGTGCTAGATACCGTCTCACTAAGTGCTAAATATTAATTGCTAGCATCAACTCAGCAGTAAAATAAGTTTACTTAGGCAGCGCCGCCTGATGCGCCTCAATAAAGCGCGTCATTTCTACCTGCGCGCGTTGCTGAGCACTCACCAAGGTGTCTTCAGCACTCATAGACTCAACAACCTCGTAATAACACTTAATTTTAGGCTCGGTACCTGAAGGCCTTACAATCACCCGCGAGCCATTTTGCAGGCGATAAATCAGCACATCGCTTGCTGGAAGCGCAATATCTTCCTCGCTCCCATCAGAAAAGAAGCGTTTACCTAGGCTAATATCATCAGTCGATATCACCTTATGGCCTGCAATCTCTACTGGAGGATGCTCTCTAAGGTAAGCGCCGATATTGGGCGTTGTTGGCTTTAACGCAATACTCACTTGAGCATTAAGGTGGAAGCCATGTTCACGGTAGATCGTTTCTAGCCGATCCCAAATGGTTTGTCCTTGGCTGGCAAGTTCTGCGGTTAACTGCGCAAACGCAACGATTGCCGACAAACCGTCTTTGTCCCACACCATAGAGCCTACGGTGTAACCGAGCGCTTCTTCGTAAGCAAACACAAAGCGGTTATCGTCAGTCTCTTCACTCATGCCCACATTGGTTAGCCACTTAAATCCTGTCAGTGTCGTTAGGCAAGTGCCATTTAGACTCTGGGCAACCTTTGATAATAAACTCGATGATACAATCGTAGTGCAAGTTAAATGGTGATTGTCACTAGCGTGAGTTAACAGATAATGGCCAAATAGCACACCGACCTGATCGCCCGTTAGCATCTGATAATCACCAGAAGCCGTTCGGACTGCGACGGCAAAACGGTCAGCATCAGGATCGTTTGCACAGGCAAGCATGGCATTGTGCTTTTTAGCCTCAGCAATCACCATATCCATCGCCCCTTTCTCTTCAGGGTTAGGAAAGTTTACCGTAGGGAAATCACCATCAGGCTCTGCCTGCTCGGCAACCGAATACACTTGCGTGAACCCTGCATCTTTTAATACATCGAGTGCCATCTCGTTACCCACACCATGCATGGCGGTATACGCCATACTGACCAATTCAGGTTGAGTATTATTTTGCAGCACTGGGGCTAAACTCACGCCCTGGCGATAAGCATAATAAAAGTCATCTTCAAGCATGATAAGCTGACCAGCAGCTTTTGCGATCTTAAGGTCGAGCAATGGAATGGCCACGGTAGCAGCCTTATCAATATAGGCAGCAATACCACTGTCATGGGGCGGAATGATCTGCGCGCCATTACCCCAATACACTTTATAACCATTGTATTGCGGCGGATTATGACTCGCCGTCACCACGATGCCAGCTGCGGTGCCAAGGTGCAGAACACCAAAGGCCACCAGCGGCGTTGCGGCTACATTGGCAGTGAGGTAGACCTTTATGCCCAGAGCAGCCAATACACTGGCTGTGTCATGGGCAAACTGCTTTGAGTCGTGACGACCGTCATAACCAATAACCACGCCGCGAGTCGCAACATCGCTAATTTGCGCTTTAAGGTATGCGCCAAGTCCTGCTGAAGTTTGCTGCACCACCAAGCGATTCATTCGAGTCGGACCAGCGCCAACCACGCCACGCAATCCCGCAGTACCAAAGGCGAGTCGACCAGCAAAGCGCGCCTCAAGTTCTGCGCTATCATCTGAGTCCAGCAAAGCTTGCAGCTCTTGTCGCATCAATGGGTCTGGGTCACTGGCCATCCAATGTTTTACTCTTAATGATAATTGCGTATCCATCACTCACTCCATTTGCTATTTACACTGGCACGGGGATCAAACAAGGCAATCTATTTGATTTCCATTGCATCAATTTACGTTAATTAAACACTAAGCCTAGCAGCTCACTTGAACAAGACAATTTGCATTAAGTTTTCATCACAAATAGCCAAAGGCTTAAGATCCTCTTGAGTCATTAACCACCCTCTCTTTTTGTCTAATCAAGCTCGCTTGCCCACCGCGATATTAAGTTTTAAGCAGCATAAACCAATCAGTATAAGAAAGTGATTCGATAATCGTGTAAAATTACCAGCTTGCTAAATAACACCCTGTTGCGAACTGTTAATCATGAGCCCGTTAAAAATAGAAACCCATATCAAAGTCCAGTCCAGCGAAATTGATGCTGCTACCCTGCTCGCAGAAGATACGGGCTTATCCAAGCAAATTATTAAGCAAGCAATGCAAAAAGGCGCGGTTTGGCATAGTCATGGTAAGCAAACCAATCGCCTTCGCCGCGCGAAAAAAGCATTAAAGGTCGGTGATCAAATCCACCTCTATTACAACCAAGCAGTGTTAGATGAAAAGGTCAATGATGCAGAGTTGCTGTTCGATGAGGGGCAATACAGTATTTGGTATAAGCCTTTTGGCATGCGCTGCCAAGGTTCTAAATGGAGCGACCACACCACCATTAATCGCTTTGCTGAAACTCACCTTGAACCTGCCAGAAGCGCTTACATCATCCATCGATTGGATCTCGCCGCCACCGGATTGATAGTCTTAGGCCATAGCAAAAAAGTCACCGCTGCGATTGCTAATCTATTTGAGACCCGTGCACTGGATAAATTTTATCAAGTGATTGTTGAGGGCAAGTTCCCCGATGGCAAGGTCACAATCGACACCGATGTTGATAATAAGTCAGCGCTGTCACACGCTCATCGTCTTGAATACAACAGCGAGCTTAATCAGTCGAAAGTACAGGTAAAGATTGAGTCTGGACGTAAGCACCAAATTCGCATCCATATGGCAAGTATTGGTCACCCAGTGGTCGGTGATCGGCAACACGGCAATGGCAGCGAACTCACACCTAACCTACAGCTCACCTCTTGCCATTTAAGCTTTATCTGCCCAATGAGTGCTGAGCACAAAGTATTTGAACTGCCGCAAAGCTATCGCCCTGAGTTTCAATCGCAGCGAAAATAGCAAGTTGTAGACCGAGCATAAAAAAGCCCGCTATATGCGGGCTTCTTATTAAATGTTAGCTCATAAACTATCTAGCTTACTCGTCAACAGGTTTGTCTTTAAGGTACTTTTTACCAGAGAACATCGCTGAGACAATTCCTGGCTGATGGCGTAACTCTGCGATGACGACACCGACTATATGAATAAATATCAATAGCATGAGTAAATATGAACCATAAAGGTGCACCTTACCTACAATACTTTTATAGGGCTTTAACTGTGCGACTTTCTCTTGATTAACCCCAGTGTCATCATAGGGTTTGAGTGAGTCAGGTGCGACACCATCTTGTGCTAAATACTCAGCAACCGTCCCACCTAATGGCGGGTAATACACATCTGTCCCCGCGCGGAATAATCCTGTCGCCATAATCACAATTAACAACACAAATATTGCTGCAACAGCTAATTTACCCAACGGGTTATGACCCAGATATTGTGGATTTTCTCCCGCTTTTAACGCATTTCGATAGTCACGGCTCTGCTTAAGGCTAGGCAGCATATGGGCGAACTTTGTATAGCGACTGCCAATAACACCAAATAGCAACCGAATCGTTAGATTGACCGCAAATAGGTAACCAATAATGATATGCAACTCTTTGAGTTTTATTTTTGCAGCTAGACCCGTAATCCCAAGTTCTGACTTAAATAACATAATCAAGCCAACAAACATTAAGCTGGTTACCAAAATAAGGTTAATCCAATGGAAAATCCTAACCGACTTGTCCCAAACGACATATTTAACCCACTTGCTCTGTTCGCTGTTCTCTTTGCCCGTCATAAATTCATCACTCATTATTTCAGTTCTATATTGCGTAAAGGAATACTGCTAAAAGGTTTACCCATCTAACCTGTGCTAACCTGTGTTAAACATCGCGCGTACATATTTGAGCGGCGCCATAAGTGCAATCACATCACAAAACTTTTGCTAATTGATGGCAAACGCGAGAAGCCAAGCGTAAGGTCTGAATATACCTCAGCCCTAATACTGACTTTGAGACTCACTTAAGAGCTCACTTTGATGGCTACATTAATAGCTTCATTAATGTTAGGCACTCATTATAACTCAACAGATTTAAGTTTCAGTTAATATTCGTTAATAAGCAACAACAGGCTCTTAAACATTTACTTTGGATCTAATGTGTTGAATCGTATTACAAATCATTAGCACTAAACACTATCCCTTCACCTGTTTCTAGCCATAATGGATGCTGAGTCATTACTTTGCTAAACATTCGACTTTGTAAATAACTATTAAGCCAATCCCTCAAGTTGGGATAAGGTGATTGCCGATACCATTGCCGCTCGACCCGAGCAAACTGACGTATAAAAGGTAACAAGGCTAAATCAACCAAACTGGGGCTATCTGAGATTAAATATTTGTGTTGGGTTAATCGTTGTTCAAGCCCCTTTAAATAGGTTTCACAGGCCTCTCTATCTTCAATAAGAGAGGCTTCATGGTAGCGTTTTGAGCAACGATACTTTTCCAAGCAAACTTTAAACTCTGTATCAAAAACCGTGATAAGCGCGAGCATCTCATCTAATGCTTGTGGATCTGCGTTATCGAGATGGTCATCTGGATCACTTAAGGTTAATGCCCACAGCATCACCTCTAGGCTCTGTTCGATAACCTTACCATCTGCTTGTACCAAAACCGGCACCGTGCCTTTAGGTGATGCTTGAAGAAGTTCAAGCGGCTTATTACTTAAGACGAGATCCCGTAATTCAACCTGCTGCCTCGAGGCATAGATAGCCAATCTTGCACGCATTGCGTATGGGCAATTTCTTAACGAGTAGAGTACGGGTAATTGTATGCTTTTATCCATTGTGACTTGCAGAGCTCCATTAGCAAATGCGAATAATTTACTTTAACGATATTCATTCGCAAAATATACGGGTAACATCCCCTCTAAATTTATGACAACAAGTGGTAACCATGGATCCGAAAATTGAATTATTAGCACCGGGCGGTGATGTCGATGCGATAAAAGCGGCCATTATTGCAGGAGCCGATGCAGTCTACTGTGGCTTAGATACGTTTAATGCCCGTAACCGCGCCGCTAATATTTCCTTTGAAGAACTGGTTGGCATTATTCGACTTGCACACCAATACCAATGTGAAATATTTCTCACGTTAAATATTGTTATCTTAGAGCAAGAGTTTAAGTCTCTCGCTAAGCTATTAAGTCGTCTGGTTAATACCACCTTAGATGGCGTTATCGTACAAGATATCGGTATGTTCCATCTGCTTACCAAGCATTTCCCGAGCTTAGCAATCCATGCATCCACGCAGTTAACCACCCATAATGCTGGCCAACTGCCTTTTCTTAAAAAGCTTGGTGCATCACGGGTAAACTTATCAAGAGAACTTAACTTACGTGAGATCACGGCGCTCACTGCAACCGGTCGTGAGCACGACATTACCACTGAGGTGTTTGTACACGGTTCTTTATGTATTGCTTTCTCAGGGCTATGTTATTCCACGTCTGCAAGTGTCGGTAACTCAGGCAATCGCGGTCGATGCAGTCAAGCATGCCGTGAAGAATATCAAACCACGCCATCGGGCAATAATTTCCCGCTAAACATAAAAGATAACTCGGCATTTTTCGATCTCCCCGCCTTAATCGAAGCCGGAGTGCATTCATTTAAGGTTGAAGGACGCATCAAAGGCGCGAGTTACGTCCATACCGTCATTGATAGCTTCCGAAAACAAATAGACGGCTACTTAGCCACAGGTGAGCTACTCGAAGATGGCGAACGCCTTTATAAAGTATTTAATCGAGATTTGACTAACGCCTTCTTAAAAGGCGATTTAAACCAATCGATGTTTATCGATAATCCTCGTGATCACTCGAAAAACCATCTAAAAGACAAGTTAACTAACAATGGCAGTCAATCCATCTCGGTGGTGCAGATCCACGATGCTGAGCAAGCACTGCAAGTAGAGAAAAGCCAGATCCAGGCAAGCGTGACCGATAAGATAAAGCACTTAAGCATTGAGAAGCTACCGCTAACGCTCGCCTTTGCAGGCAAGCTCGGTAGCCCCCTATCAATTAGGGTTAGCACCAAAGACTTTGTTGTGGGACAAACCCAGCTTGAGGCAAAACATTTTGTGGTGCAATCACGTAGCTTACTGGTTAACAGTGACGATGCGTGTATCGATAGCAGCGCCATTGAGAAACGTTTTAAAAGTTTAAACAATGCCGAATTTAATCTGCAACTACTCAATATCGACGACTTAGCGACAGGGTTAAGTATCCCGTTTAAAGAACTGAGCGTGCTTAAAAAACAGATACAATTTCAACTCAACCATGAAACGCCAGTATTGCCCACAGTTGAACTGCCTAAACTGGTTAATCATCCAAAGCCAATACCTAGCCAACAAGCAAAACTGTCGATATTAATCTGTGATGAGGCCGATACTGCGCTACTTGATGCCACCGACGCAGACATTTACTTTAAGCTTCCTGATGCTTACAAGCGGGGTTGCACTCAATATGTTGATTTCTTAAAAGCTAACCCACGGCTCATCCCTTGGTTCCCATCGGTACTAATTGGTAAAGACTTTGATGTGGCTATCAACCTATTAGAGCAAGTCAAACCGGCACTGATTGTGACCAATAATACCGGTATTGCCTACCGAGCATACGAGCTAGGTATTAAGTGGATTGCAGGGCCGTTTTTAAACACGACTAACTCCTATGCGTTACTTGCATTACAGGAGCAGTTTGATTGTAGTGGTGCCTTTGTCTCAAATGAGATAAACCTGCAGCAGATAAAACACATTGCTCGTCCTGCCAATTTTAAAATGTTCTACAGCATTTACCACCCTATTCTATTGATGGCCAGTAGGCAGTGTTTTTTCCAACAGAGTGTTGGTTGTGAAAAGCCCCGTATCGATAATGGCTGTATGTTGTCATGCGATAAATCGACAAGCATTACCAATCTTAAAGGTGATAATTTTGCGATTGATAAGCAAAAAGCTGGCTATCCAAGCATTTACAATCAAGATCAGTTTTTGAATATTGAGATCATCAATGATCTTGCTCATCTATTTGATGGCTTTATGATTGATCTAACCAATATCGGTTTAGGTGATAAAACCGCCCCCGATAAAGTGGCGCTCATCGAGCAGTTTGAGCAACTATTGCAGGGCGAACCTCAAGTCGTCGACACCCTTAATCGCATGGTGCCGCAATCAACAGTGAGCCAGTATCACAACGGTTTATAATAACCAAAACGTCAATCCCTTCGCATGAGGGGTATTGGCGGCGTTATCATTTAAGTGATAGAAAGCATTAGTATGATCTTAAGCTATAAAAACCGCTTGTTTAAGTCAGGCTATCGCCATAACACGATAATTTTGCTTATAATGTTTTAGATTGGTATTAATAAATCACTGCCTTACAGTGATGACTCAGCGAACGTTATTACTTTAATTAAAATTCAAAAGAGGGCTTTGTGGAGAATCTAACACTCGTGGTCGATTTTTTATTAAACCATAAACTGTTACTTACAGTCCTAGTCATCGTCTTAATTTCACTTGTTAAGCGCTTAATCATTTCCCAAATTCGCGGTGATGTGGCGTTTCTCACTGAAATTCAGCGCAAGTGGATGTCTCGTACTAAAAACGGCACTTTTATCTTAATTCTTGTGATTCTGTTTATGCTATGGCAGACAGAAATCAGCAAATTTGCCCTGTCGGTGACCGCGATTGCGATTGCGTTTGTTGTGGCATCCAAAGAAATTATTTTGTGTTTTACCGGTTCGATTCAAAGAGCTAGTTCGCGCTCGTTTGTGATTGGCGACTGGATTGAAGTAGGCAAAATATGTGGCGAAGTGATTGAGCACAACTTAATGGCAACGGTTATTCAAGAAATTGATCTATACCACGGCCAGTATCACTTCACCGGTAAAACAGCCACCTTGCCTAATAGTATGTTCTTTAGCTATGCGGTGAAAAACCTCAACTTTATGAAGCGTTATGTCTACCATGACTTTAGTATTACTGTGGTGGAATTTTATAACTTGTACCCACTGTTCCCTGAACTCCATGAGAAAATTGAAGCACATTGCGAAGACTTTTATGAGGTGGCTAAACGCTATAATGGCATTATTGAAAAACACGCAGGTGTCGACCTACCAGGGCCTGAGCCGCATATTCATATCAATAGTGGCGTAAATGGCGAACAAAATGTCCATATCATGATTTTCTGCCCGACAGAGCAGGCTGTTCATTTAGAGCAGTTAATCAGAGAAGATTTTATGATTGCCTACCATGAGGCCTTTGGTAAAGATCCTAAAGATTATTAAGCGGTTTGATGATAACAAACAGACTGCCAATCTAATCTAATCTAATCTAATCTAATCTAATCTAATCTAATCTAAAAAATTATCACTCACTAAGCCCTGTATAACAGGGCTTAGTGCTAGTTGTAGAAAATGAAATTAGATAAAATAAAGTGGTGTTAACTGATATCGAGAGACTGACATCGTAATTTTGGGTTAGTCACTAACATCCTATCTCTTAGCCACCCGCTAATCATATTTTCCGCCTAAAATCATGGCTAACTTGAAGAGGGAATGGCTACCCACTGGCCGGACTTTTTGGCGTTAGCACGATATAACACTTTACTCCCTTCAGCTTTTCCCACCACTTTAGCCTCTGTAGCGCTTGCGCATTGTCTCTCTATTACCACGCCTAGTTTTTTAACAAAAGTGCTTACCTGACCGTTTTTATAAAAATTACCATCTTTAGTCTTAAGCTCCACTTCAATACCCGGTTTACACCAACTTTGGCTGTCACCCATCGCAAACGCCTCCACCCCAAGCTTGGTACTTTTGGCGATCAGTACTTGCGGCTTTATCACGGCTTTGTCAGCGCCCGCAAGCTCAACCGCTGCTGCGGCCTTTACAAATGGCACGAGACTAAGCTCGTACTGAATAAAGTTATTAAAACGCCGAGGCCTAGATAATTGGCCCACCACTTTTTGATAATTAGTCTCCACCAATGCCTTACCAGGATTAATGCGCGAATGACGAAATTGTGGAGTGCCTTCTGGTCCATCGATTAATTTTTTTACCTCTAGCTGCACTCTCGCTGTGGCTGGTACATAGCCCACAACCACCTGCCACAATGCATCATAGGTGATGGCAGAGTTTATTGGCGTCAGCGGGCACCTTAATTGCCCTTGCCCGCCGGATTCAAGCGTTAACTCACAGAATAACTCTGTTTCCTTTAACAAGTTGTGACGAGCACGTTCAGCTTCAGGTAATAATCCCGATAAACGCACATACCACTTGTGATTATTCTTAAACAGATTCTGTTTACGATCCGCCAGTTGATTGGTTTGCAACTGGGCTAACAGCGCCGACTCAATTGCTAAGGAATCAACCTTTAAGCCTTGGATTTTGTTGCTACGATCTATTTCAGGCTGCAAGGTTAACATTGCCTGCTCAACATCTTGATCTGTCAGTAAATTAGCACTGCTGGCGGAGGCTACTAGCTGTTGCTGTAACTTAAGCTCGGCCGCTTTTTTTCGTGGCTGATTATCTTCGACCGCCTGATACAAGGCTTGTTTTTGCTCATCCGAAATGAGCTTTCGCTGAAATTCAACTTGATGCAGTTCTGATGACTTTAATAAATTCTGATAAGCGAGATCGGCCGCGCTTTGACTAAATAGGCTGTTTAAATTGACCCTCGACCACAGTTGTTGTTGAACTTGTTCAAACTCCTGCAGTTGCTGCGTTTCTACCATCTCGTTACGTTCAATATTGTTATCAACTGCGGCAAGGAACACCGTATCTAAATCATCTAAAGTTAAGATCTCCATATCCAACTCTTGTTCAAGCTTGGCAACCTGTTTTTTAAGCTTGTTGAATGCGGCCTCAGCTTCTTCCTCGGTTACTAATTCATTTACAGCAACTTTTCTAAAGAGTACTTTTCTTACTCCTTCTAACCATTCCTCATCAATCTTCTCTTCAAATGTCTCTAGATAATCTTCAAACTCCATAAGTTTGTCATTAGCGATATCTTTATCCGCCGCTAATTGACTAAAACCTCCCACTTCATGCATAAAAGCGCTGACCTGCTCCTTAAACTGTCCATAATATTGCCAAGCCTCCTCTTGGCTGACCAGATTCGCATAACCTTGAATCGGAACGAATAATAAAGCCATAGCTAGATCTACAGTTTTATTATATTGACTATCAATTGAAGCATTCTTTGCAGCAACGATTGGCTTACCAAATACGGAGATACCAGCACCTATGGCTTGGTTATTAAATGTAACCCTCTTCGCAGCAACGTCTTTAGCTATAAATGTATTAAGAATTCTAGGGGCTTCATTTCCCCAGGTAACAAATTTATTAATCTTTTTGCTATCGGCAGGCCATATCTCTAACGACTGTTTAAGCAATTCAATCGCATTACTATATTGTACATATCCGTTATCTATTGCGAATTGTTGATATTTTTTCAAAAGCTCTATATTACGCTTAGTTGAACGATTATTTTTAAGGCTTTTCTCTACTTTAGTTAGTACAGAGTTAAGCTTTTTATTTAAGCTAACAAATTTATCGTAACTCGCTTTACCACTCTCATATTCAGAAATTTTCTCAACATTGATAAACACAATCTCATTGGCTTGCAACTCATCGGCTAGCTCATGAGCATAAGGAATATTTCCTGCCTTACGAATTTTTACTTCAGCTAAATCGCCATTAATACTGACGATACGGCCATAGGCAAAACCTCGCTGGCCTGGGTCTTCACCTTGTACATCAATCCACACCTGCTGCCCAATTTCAAATTTGCTACAAGCGAATAGTGCCAACAGCAAGCTAAATAGCAGTGAATAATTAATGAGTCGAATAAATAGTTTCATCATATGATCTCCCATGCGCCGTCAGTCGCTTCGCAAACTTCAAACGACTCCTTCTTTGCCGCATTTTGATTTTGATCCATTTCGTAGGTCATGGTGCGACAGGTCGACTCCACCGCAACCTCTTGTACATCAACATCGACCACAATCGGCTCCCCCCCCAGTGTTATGTCATCTAACTCGGTTGCAGGCAGCTGGATTTGATCGACATTTGTCGCTGTGATTTGCTCTCTTATCACTGGCTGATTATTGGATTGGCTTGTAGCCGAGACGAGCGTGGCACTTTGCGGCGCCACCAAATCTTGATGAACATAACCTAAAGTGACATTATTCTTTGCAACAACAACCCAAGGGGAGCCAACCACTTTACCTACCGCATAAAAAGACTCACCCGGTTGCAAACCACCAACAAGGGGGTACTGAGTGCCTGCCCCACTTCTGACATTTGCACTAGTGGTTGATATGTAAGGCTGATTGATAAGTTTCATTTTTGGAGGAGCCTGAACTTCTTTTAACTTAACGAGTGAGCTATTGCGGGATTTTGACTCAGTATTGGTAGGCGTCATTTTAACAGTTGAATCTGTTTCGCGGCTTTTCCACTCGACGGTTTGGTTATCGGGGACATCATTAAGCGTCTTACCAGTGGTTTGATTTAATTCCTTTTGTTCAGACTGAGATAACATTGCAGCTATTTCACTACCAAGCCAACCTCCTAGTAGGGCGCCAGAGGCTATTGCAACCGTTCTTCCCGTGCCATCACCAATCTGCGTACCTATAAGCCCACCGAGTATGGCACCTGTTGCCATACCAATAGATTGGTTATCATTTGCTGTAGATTGACAGCCTGTAATAGTAAAGGCACAAGCTATCGCAACTAAACCCTTTCTTACATATATGCTTTTCATTTCAACACTCTCTATGCTATTTAACACAAAATGAAATTCGCTTAATAAACATCCACATCGATAACAAGTGGATTGAGAGACCGTTAGAATATAAATGTATAAATAAAGTGATTACTACAACTAGTATCACTAAGGATATAACTAAAAGTCTCTGTATCAGTAACTTAATAAATTGCGCCGAATTAATAACGAATTAATTTTAGCTACCACATTATTTTCCGACCTGTCGAATATGACAGTTACACATCTATTGACTATTATTAACCACTTATTAAAAACAACTTAGCAAGCACGATGAACATTGAAATAGCTGAAAAACTACTAACCTGTAGAACCGAGAATGAATTAAAGTCCAAGTTCAAATCTTTAATAAATGAGATAGGTATTTCAAAGTATGGTTATTTCTGTTTCTCATCAAACAGTTCTTTACCTAAAATCGTCTCTGACTACCCACAGACTTGGGTCAACCGTTACATTGAAAGTAACTACGCCTCTGTTGATCCAACCGTAAAAATCAGCCTCGCTACTTCAATACCCTTTACCTGGGAGTATGCAAGAGAGCTACTGCCGCAGACCGAATTATTACAGCAGTATTGGTCAGAAGCAGACTCATTTAACCTCATGGAAGGCGTATCACTGTCTATACCCGACTCACATGATTTTACTGGTTTCGGGTTTTCGTTATCCAATATGAAAGACTCTCAACAGTGGTTGACTCATCACTATAATGAATTAATTGTATTAGCTAACCTTTTTCATTTTAAACTTAATCGTTTAAATGAGTCTTCAATTGAAAGTGAAATAAGAAGCAATATATCAGCAAGGGAAATAGAATGTGCACAATGGCTTTCGTCAGGTTTAACCGCAGAATGCATTGCTAAAAAAATGAATATAAGCGAGAGAACTGTCAGGTACCACCTTGGACAATTAAAAGCAAAACTTAACTTATCGACAAAAGAACAAGTCATTGCGTTATTGGCATACCGGAAAGTAATAAAAGTTTAATTCCATAAATGATAAGTAAGAACGTTAAGCTTAAAGTGTACTCCAGCAGTTAACTAGAACATCTACATTCGTCATCTATTAATAAACAACCATTACTTTTACATACTTGATAAATGGCTAAGTATTAAATAAAAATCAGCTCAGCTTTTCCAAACACCCCTGTTCTTTTAATATAAAACATCTGAATATCTGTCACTTGAAATATAAAATTGCACTTGAGCCATAAAAAACAGCAAATAAATTGCTGTTTTTTTTTATCAGAAGTGAGTCTTAACCAGCCTCCAGTTAGGTTTTATTCTGCTCTTGTTTAGTGTAAAGAGGTCTTAAGTCGCTTCATCCCTTCATCAATACTCACTAAGGCACTGTAGCCGAGATCGTTTTTAGCCGCGCTAATATCAAAGTAATGACTGGTTGAAAGCTGCCTTGCGACAAAACGCGTCATAATGGGTTCATCTGTTTTACCCAATAAACCATAAACAGACTCAAGCACGCATCCTGCGATATAGGCTACATGACTGGGCACTCGCTTTGTCACTGGTGCAAACCCTTGGCAGGCGAGGATTTTGTTTAGCATCGCCGCCATAGTGATCGGCTCATCGTTACTCAAATAATAGGCTTTACCAGCACAAGCGGCACGACTCGCATCTTCACTGCAAAGTTTAACCGCGGCCAAGATATGAGCGTAAGCGGCATTGCCCACATAGATGGTATCGACTAGCTTGTCTTGCTTGCCCACCAGCTTCAATTTACCTGCTACTGCACGTTCAAGCACACGAGGGACGAGATGCGGATCATTTGGCCCCCAGATAAGGTGAGGCCTAAGGGCTGTGGTGCCTAAGTGTTTGCCATTACCCAGTATGCAACCGTTAGCGTTAAGCATCATCTGCTCGGCTATCGCCTTAGACTCGCCATAATAATTCAAAAAATGCTTAGCATAGGGCGCGGATTCATCATTGCCCGCTTCATCTTCCCCAGCAAAGGTGACACTTGGCGTGCTGGTGTAAACCAAACGCTCAATATGACGCTTTTTACAGGCATCAATAATGTGGCGAGCACCGTCGACATTGGGTGAAAAATAGCTTTGTTTACTGCCCCAGACTCCCGCTTTGGATGCGACATGAAACACCACATCACAGCCTTGCATAGCCGATAACACTGCCTGCTCGTCAGCGATATCACCTTGGATCATATCGATGCCCATTGCATCTAATGCTGGATATGCTCCGCGGGCAAACCCTGTGACTTTAATACCCGCAGCGAGTAGACGCTCACAAATGGCTTTACCTAAGAAGCCTCCTGCTCCAGTAACAAAGGCGCGATTAACCTTGTGCTTAAGCGCCGTTAACGCGGCCTGCTCTTGAGGGGGAAAATCATTCAGACTAAGCGTATCGATAACAACTGACAAAATAGATTATTCCTTGATCTGCTTTTGTGCCCAAACAGCTAATTTCTCACGGAAAATTTTAGCGTTATGACGAATATCAACAGGAAAATCGGGGTGAATTAAGAAGCGCTCAATACCTCGAGTCTGTGCATGTTGCTCGGCAATCGCTCTAAGTTCACTATAAAGCACAGCAGAGAGTGAGCAGGCTACAGACTGTTTTAGCTCTATGCACACAAGTGGCGTTACCTTGCCAGCAATGTTAACGCCCACTAACGCACTGCGTTTTACGTCGCTATGAGTATTAAAGATGCGTTCGCAGGGAATAGAGTAATAACGTTTAGTCTGGTTATTGGTTGCTGGTAAAGCATCTGCATCGACTCTATGCGCCTTTCGGCCACACATCCACAATAAACCATCACTATCTAAATAACCCAAATCTCCCATACGGTGGCGAATACTGTCACCATCTTGAATTTTTGCCAGCAAGGTTGCACTGTCGCGCTGATAATAACTGCGACTCACCATGGGGCCTTTAACAACGATTTCGCCAATTGCATCAACAGATAAGGCTAAGCTGTTATGCCAATATGCAATCGGCTGCTCATCAATCGCTATGATTGCAATATCAACGCCATCAATGGCGTTGCCGACACAAATTCCGCCGCCGTTATCGGTGACAGCGGTGGTATCGAACAGGGCACTGCTCGCCATTTTACTTATGGGTAATGATTCGGTCGCGCCGTATGAATTGAGCACTTCAACGTCTTGATTAAGCATTAAGCTAAAGCGTTTGATCGATGCAATCGTTGCGGGAGCGCCGGCGGAGATCACACGCTTAATACTAGGCAGTTTGTGTTTGTTAGCTTCACCCGCTTGTCCTAAGCGTTCAATCAAGGCTGGGTTTACAAACATATTGCTACACTGATACTTCTCTATTGCAGCAAAAATAAAAGCAGGATTTGCGGTAATCGGCTTACTGGCATCCATATCGGGCACAATTGATGCCATGCCTAATGCGGGGCCAAATAATGAAAATAGCGGGAAGGTGGCTAAGTCTCGCTCACCGGGCTTGATCCCATAATCATTTTTAAGCGCTGTAATTTGCGCCTCAAACATCTTATGAGAATAAATTACGCCCTTAGGCGTCCCCGTGCTACCGCTAGTAAATAAAATCGCCGCCATGGCATCTTGATCTAGCCATTGCATCTCAAACGGCTGAGAAGGCGCTGATTGATTGGCTTTCAATAAGCTATCTAAATGAGCAGCCCCTGTTAATGCCCGCACTATCGAGCTACCGCCGACATTGATCAGGTGTTTAACGGTCGATTTTCCCCAACCAAATAGGCGTCTAGCGATATGGGCCTTAGGGATCCCGATAAAAATATCAGGCTTAGCCTCTTCAAAACACTGCTTAAGGTTATTAATCCCCATACCCGGGTCGACTAGAATTGGAATTATTCCGGCCTTAAACAGGGCAAAGGTTAAGCAGAAAAAATCGATACTCGGCGTCACCATCAACACCGCCTTCATACCTGGCGCTAAACCATGACTGAGGAGCGCGCTGGCTATCTCATCACTTTTGGCGTTCAGAGTGTGAAAATCCATCTCTTGATAATGCAGGCCACTCACGGCTTTACCATTAGATTGCTGCACAGCAACGGCAAGAGAAGTGGGATTCGTTTCTGCGGCACTAACTAAATGACGGCACAAATTTGCGCCGTCATTGTTTTGATTAAACTGACTCACCATCGCGATTACGCTACCGACTCATCGTTTGTTGCCAATACGGCTTCCGCCTTGGGCTTAGCCTCGAGCTCAGTTTCAGCGATAAAGTCTTTGATGTGACCTATCACCTCATCACTGGCATCTTCAAGAATATAGTGACCACAATCGCTAAACTCATGCACCTTGGCATGAGGCATTCTTTGCTTCCACTCGGTTAAGAAGTGCTTATCGAACACAAAATCTTGCAAGCCCCAACAGATCACGGTGGGAACATCTTTGAATTTAGACAAGCTAGCAGCAATATCTGACACTAACTCATAATTGCGATCGCCAGGTTTTAGTGGAATGTCCTGCACAAAGCGCAGTGTCGAAATTCGGTTCGCCCAAGAGTTAAAGGGTGCAACATACGCTTCGCGAATATCTTTATGCATAGGCTTACGCTTAACACCAACGTAAGATGCAGCCGACGAAAACGCATTAAAACCACGCACTAAAAACGTGCCTAGCAAAGTATTGCGGCAAATCGATAGCGCCCACGGGAATGGCTTACTCGCTGGAAGATGAAATGCGCCAGTATTAAGGATAACTAAACGTTTGATACGTTCAGGGTAACGCGCCGCGTATCCCATGCCTATCATTCCGCCCCAGTCATGTACCACCAGCGTAATGTTTTCTTTCACATCTAAGTGTTCGAGTAAGGCTTCTAAATCATCGATACGGTTTTTAAGGGTGTAGTCGTAACCACTGTCGTCAGGCTTATCAGACAAACCACAGCCGATATGATCAGGCACAATGCACTGATGCTTATCACTTAATGCACTGATAAGGTTGCGATAATAAAAAGACCAGCTCGGGTTACCGTGTACCATCACCACAGGCTCACCTTGGCCTTCATTGACGTACTGAAGCTTGTTGCCGTTTCTATCTAAGTAGTTACGTTTAAAAGGGTGCAGAGTGTCTAGCATGACGTTTCCTATCTTTGTGTTACTTGTCGAACGCTTTATTAGCTAAAGGGGGCTAGCCTGTATATGGACAAGCTTCCTATTAACGTAAGTGTGTTAACTCTTACTCGTTAGCGCTTACCCATAAATAGTGACTTACCACTTAAGACCTAACATCATGCAGTTCAAACCACTGCCTATTCCTAAAAAGCTGACCTGATCGCCGCTTTTCAAAAAGCCTTGGTCATGTGCCATTGCTGCCGTAACGGGCAATGAAACCGTGCCCATATTGCCAAGCAACTTATAGGTTGGAAATTCTTTCTCTTCAGGGATATTCAATGCACTCAGTACATTACGACGATTCGACGCGCCAACCTGATGACAAATTACTTTATCGACCTGCTCAACTAACCAGTTACGCTGCTCAAGAAAGTGACTCCACGTATGACGTGCAAGCTCCACACCTTCTTTAAGCAGGGCGACACCGTTGGTGCGCATATATTCGCGATACAGTTGTGGGCCCGCTTCTTCAAGCCCCCACTGACATAAATCATAATGCTGCGGCGCCGACAAGTGACTCGCACCCAATAATTGGTGCTGGCGATTGCCTTTAAGATTTAAGCTGCCATCGGTCAACAACACCGCTACCGCACCAGAACCACCCGTTAAGGTTGCCAAAGACTGCGCGTAGTTTTGCATGGTTGGCTCTGCCAGCATCTTATCTATGGTGATATCAACGATATGACGCGCCGACTCACACGAGACCACTAGGCCAGCTTTAATTTGACCAAGCTCAATACGGTTCGCAATATCTAAAATACCCGATAGCACACCTAAGCATGCATTACTGATATCGTAAATCGCGGTATCTTTAGACACGCCAAGCTCTGCCGCAATACGACAAGCTGTTGCTGGTTCGTGTTGATCGCGGCAAACACCGGTGTAAACCACTGCGCCCAAATCACTGATCTGCACACCGGTTTCATCAATGGTTTTATGTGCCGCGGCTAAAGCACCATCAGATAAACGGTGCCCTTTTGGCCACCAGCGTCTTTCATGGATCCCTGTCAATGTAGCAATCTGCCCCATTGGAATACGAAACTTTTGATATAAAGGCGCTAAACGAGATTCTAGCTCCGAAGTCGATACAACTTCAGGCGCTAACTCGTAGGCCATACTATTAATAAAAACGCGGGAATATTTCATGAAACTGCTTATCGTCACTCACAAGATAGGCGAATTTACAGCCCATCTAGATAGTTATTTATTATTAACCAGCCATTTGAGCAAGAAAAAGCTGATGATTCAATAAAAAACCTCATTACTGAGCAGTTTTAATCCAACCTATCATAGACTTTACTTACTAAAGAGCCTCTCTTTTCGCGCGGATTCAATCACAGCTAACTTAATTACAACTTAATAAACAGTTTGTTACGATAAGATTAAATTGAGCTAGCCTGAAAAATCTATTTAAATGCGTGAATTAGCGCATTTCGCGGCGTAATACTGTTTGAACAAAATTCACTCAAGGTTACTCGGTAGCCCTGCTCTTCAAGAAAGCATACTCTGTCAAGTAACAGCCATTGTTCGACGAGCGCCCTAAATAGATGCGCCACAAGATCGATGCGTCGAGTTAAGCGCTGACGCAGTTCTCCAATCACCAAATACTCTTGCCAATCGATATCAGCAGGTAAAGCTAACCCTTTCGCGTCAGCCGCCCAACGACAAAACACCGCAAAATCATCATTTAACTGACTCTGCTTGATTGCGGGAACAGGTAGATACTCATCAAGACCGCGCACCTTGCGCTGCAACGCATCAAAACCGAGTCGCCAAGCCATCTCCTGCAACCGGTAACCCTTATGCTTGTCGTTAGCAATAACGCTTTGCTGTAAGGGCAACTGCAAGTCTGCACGGCTTAGTTTAAGCTCACTCGCCTTAGCCACTGTCGATAGCGCTTGATACTGCTTGGCTTGAATAAGGTGATAACAACAAGGTGAAATCACCAACTGCTTGGTACCAGCATCACTGGCATGCTGCAGTAGTTTAACATGCAAGTCGCCGCAAGCGTGTAGCGCTACGGCAAGTTGCTCAGTATGTAACTGCTCACTTTGGCCAGCAAAGGCATCTGCACAGATAAAAGTTTGTGGTAGTTGCCATTTTATTGCAAATTGCTCACCGGCTTCACACAGGCTTGGCTGCCATTCAAGACTGACCACTTGTCTTTGGTGGGCTTTTGCAATGAGCCGACCTAAGTGACCTTTTCCTGCACACCACTCAAGCACTGGCGTATCATCAAACGGAAGTGTGGCAACAAATGCATTAATCTGTTGCCACTTACGGCCTTTAATATGGGCACTAAAATGGGGCTCATCTTCTGCTGTTAACAGTGCTGTTGATTCTAATTTTTTTGTTGAGCTTGTTGTTGATTTTGTCGCAACTCTGGAGCCAATATCAGCACCTATGGCTGATTGCAGCAATAACTCAAGCGGCCATGTTAAACCTTGAGCAAGCAAATCCTCTGACAAGGCTCCTAACAAGGCTTCATTCAAT
Organism: Shewanella sp. 125m-1; assembly: GCF_052977065.1. Lineage (NCBI taxonomy): Bacteria > Pseudomonadati > Pseudomonadota > Gammaproteobacteria > Alteromonadales > Shewanellaceae > Shewanella > Shewanella sp. 125m-1. The sequence goes on along the minus strand of NZ_JBRILT010000036.1, from coordinate 13,669 downwards.
CTATTTTGACAAGCATCAATGGCATCAAGTGAGTCGTCAGTGAGTTGCCAAACCGCTTTAGCTAGTCTTGGAAAGCTTTCGCTCCAAGGCAGCTCGTTGCACTCAAAAGAGCGGCTACGCCATAGCGACTGACTCTGCGTTAACAGCGCGTCTATCTGCTTAAGTTTTTGCGCTGCGCTTAATGCAGCTTGCTTACACAAAGGTAGAGATTGAGTTGAAGTGACAGTCATCTTTTTAGCTAATTTAATGTTGCAACACACAGCGGTTTAGCGCTGCAATAAAAACGAGCACCCTATGAAGAGTGCTCGCCAGTTTAACATGTCATCGGCTAGATCCGATTAAGCTTTTTGCTTAACTTCGGGTTTTGAGGCGTTTAGCTTTTTAATTTGCATACGCTTACCTAACCACACCCCTAGGCCTAATGGCGCGAAAAACACCACCAGTAGGAAGAGTACGAAGTACAAAATCAAGCTCTTAAGAGTCTTGGTCAACTCCTGAAAAACCACCTCTACCGCATTTTGTGAAATCTGCTCTAAGTCAATCGCCGCTGCTGCGCGCTCACGAGCAACCATCGCTTCTAGGGCAATACGCTCATTCTTCACCATAACTTCTAGCGCCTGACGCTCAACCGACAACTGCTTTAGCTTATCATCGGTACTGGCACTGAGTTGATCTAATAGCGGAGTGAGCTCTTTACGCATATCAACGGCTAAACTTTGCATCATTTCAGGGCTTTGTGCCATTAACTGCTGGAACTTAGCTGAGGTATCGCTAATATTTGTTAGCGTGCGCTGAATTTCATCGGCATTAATGTTGGAATGCAAGGCATATAGCTCGGCTTTCCAGCCTAAGATTTTTGGCATCTGCTCGGCGATCATCGCCATACGGTCAGAGATATCACTCATCACCTCAGGGACGGTGCCGAAAGTCGTCACCGCATCAAACTCACTGATCTTATGGAACTCAAGCCATTCGGTAAATGCCGATTCCCGTGCAAACGCCATATCCTTTATGGGGTGGCTCGCAGCGTATTGCTTCACGAACTCTTGATTCTTTTTAAAATTAGCGCCACCTAGATTTTTAATTGTGCGCTCAAACTGATCTCGTAATTTGATGCTGGTCTCAACGGCGACGGGTTGTTGCTCTGCAAATAAGTTTTTGCCCGCTCCCGTTTCAAAAAACTGTGCCATCTGCTCGGTAAACACCCAAGTATCAATCATCGCTGCTGTTGGTGATGCTTGAAAAATCGTGTGTTGTAGATTCTGCTCGGCGTTAATCTTCCACATTAAGGTGTTTGACTTAATCGCAATACTGTCGGTATTACGCTCTATCAGATCAGCAGCGCTCTCTACCTGGCTATAAAAAACCGTACTAAAGTCGCGACTAAAAACGCGCATATTGAGTTGATCTTTTGGCAACGGCTCAATGCCGCTTTCCAATTTAATTTCTAACAGTGAACACGCACTTGTCAGCAACGCGACAACGGCTATCAAACAAAAGCGAAACATCGCTTTCATAACTCCTCCAAAAAATACACAATTCATTAGAATTTATTTGAAATTCAATTAAAATAGTTTATTAAAAACATCAACTTATAATTCTACCACCGGACATCAACAATACCTATCGCTATGTCTACTTACCTCATTAGCCATATTATGAATTAGCCACGTCAAAGCCAAGCTCTAGGCCAATGAAAAGAGTTTCACTTGTAAGCTAATTCTAGCTAACTTAGAATCTGCCGCAAATTCGAACAAGAAATACAACACAAACCTTATGATGCAATCACCTTGTGTGGCCAAATGCGGCTTAAATGATGAAGATTATTGTATGGGCTGTTATCGCCATATCGATGAAATAGTCGGTTGGGGGCAGGCAAGCGATGAACGTAAAGCGCTCATTTGGCAAAATCTGGCTGAGCGCAAGGCCAAGATGCAAGGCGGGGAAAATAGTGCCATCCTCAGTCGGGCCAAATGGATTGAAGCCCAGAGCAGACTAGAACGCTCAGAGGCCGATTAATCAATCCTGTTCCTGTCCTAAATATATAAACACATCCCAGGATGAGATATTTAATACAAAAAAAGCCGCTCATTCGCGGCTTTTTTAAACTCTTTACGGTCTACTTTTTCAGCATACTCTTCAAATCCGCAAATGGATTGTAAGTCGCAGCTTCAACTTTGTTTTCTGTCGTAGAACCATACTGAATAAGCTCTTCAAACTTAGAGTGCTCATTGTCATGACAATAAAGGCACAACAGCTCCCAATTAGAGCCATCTGATGGATTATTATCGTGGTTATGATCACGATGATGCACCGTCAACTCTCTTAGGTTGGCATTGTTAAATTCACGAGTACAGCGGCCACAGACCCAAGGATAAAGCTTAAGCGCCTGCTCACGATAACCCACTTCACGCTTGGCTTTATACTCTCTCGCCTCAGCTAATACTCTATCTAACTTACTTTGCCCTTGATTGGTCGACATGCTGTTTCTCATTAAAGTTTGTTACCTAGAGCCAATTGTATCACTGACCCTAGGTACTTTTCACCGCAAATTACGCGAATTATTTAGCTTCGCTACCTAAGTACTCTGAGCTTGAAAGATGTAGGTAGTGCAAGTACTTTTCGTACTGCGTCACCACATCTGCCAGTAGCTGATCTTGAGTAAAGCCCATTACATCGTAATGTTGACCACCGTGTTCTAAGAATACTTCCACACGGTAGTATTCGATATCACCGTCAGCCACTTCACTTTCGAGCGGATTGGTAATGCTAAATGCGCGGGTACGTAGACCGTAAACGAAGTCATTATGATCTTCACTTGGAACCACAAAGCGTACACGGTTATCAAAGTTTAAAATCTCAGCCGTAATTGAGCGACTTAAGAAGCTATCGCGTACTTTTGTTAATGCTGGCTGAGCCACACTATCAAGGAAGCTCTGCGCTTCTTCTTGGCTCGGATGCGATAGTAAAACATCAATATGCGACTCCCAGCTCACATTGGTCTTGGTAAACTGCACACTGGTATTATGTGATTGCACGCTGTTGATTTTTAACCAGTCATCTTTAAGCGCAATGTACAGACCGAAACACATGAGCAGCATAACGATAAGGAACGGCAATGCACTTGCTATCGCAGCAGTTTGCAGCGCTTGTAAACCACCGGCTAATAACAAAACAGAAGCAACTACACCTTGCATTAATGCCCAGAAAATACGCTGCCAAACAGGTGCATCATGATCACCACCAGAGGTCAGGTTATCGATAACTAACGAGCCTGAATCAGATGATGTTACAAAGAAAGTCACCACTAAACACAGTGCAATTGTCGATAACAAGGTTGAAAATGGCATATGTTCAAAAAACACAAACAAGGCCACCGATACGTCTGACGATACCGCGTCAGACAGATAGGTTCCGCCATTTGAAATCACTTCAATAGCGCTGTTACCAAAACCTGTCATCCAAATAAAGGTCAATGTCGATGGAACAAACAATACGCCCACCAAGAATTCACGAATAGTACGGCCGCGCGAAACGCGGGCAATAAAGGTTCCGACAAATGGTGACCATGAGATCCACCACCCCCAATAAAGAAGGGTCCAGCCACCAAGCCAATCGTTCTTCTGCTCATAAGCATATAAATTAAACGTCTTACCGACGATATCGCTTAAATACGCCCCGGTGTTTTGTACAAATGCTTGCAGTAGCTCAACTGTAGAGCCAAATAGTAATACACATAGGAGTAACAATACCGCAAGCACTAGGTTGAGCTCACTTAAACGTTTAACGCCTTTGTCTAAACCTGAAAACACCGAAACCGTCGCAATCAGACATACACCGATAATCAAAGCCACTTGCACAGTGCTATTAACCGGCACATCGAGTAAGTAATTAAGGCCTGAGTTTAACTGTAATACACCAAAACCAAGTGATGTAGCCACACCGAACATGGTACCTAGCACCGCAAAAGTATCTACAGCATGACCAATTGGACCATAAATCTTGTCACCAATCAGCGGATACAATGCACTTCGTGGCAGTAGAGGAAGCTTATGTCGATATGAAAAGTACGCCAAACTCAATGCAACAACCGCATAAATTGCCCAAGCATGAATACCCCAGTGGAAGAAAGTGATCTTCATGGCGTCTTTTGCCGCTTGAATCGTCATTGGGTCGGCATCGGGGGGAGACAAGTAATGCATTACAGGCTCTGCCACACCAAAGAACATTAAGCCGATACCCATACCCGCTGAGAACAGCATAGCAATCCAGCTCTTATAGGTGTAATCAGGCTCTGCGTGATCTGGGCCTAGCTTGATATCACCGAAGCGACTTACCATGACAAAAATAATAAAAATCAGGAAAACGGCAACACCTAAAATGTAAAGCCAGCCCGCTTTAAGTTCGAACCAGGATTGAGCTGCTTTGAAGACGTCTTGTGATTGAGTCGGCCACACGGCACAAACAAATACCATTAACGTTATTAGAATGACTGAAGAGAAAAAAACTGGTGGATTAATACTCGATTTTATCGACATAGAATTACCGCAATAAATAAAGAACACACAACATCGCCTAGCGTTGTGTGAAAGGGCCGCCAGGACTTAGAAATGTATTACCAAATATAAGCACACACCGACGGGATCATTATTTTGTGGTTTAACCCGCTGTGATACTCACCTTAGAATGATTAGAAAATCTCGAGCATCATCTGAAACTAGCTTCACCTAATATTAGGATCACGCAAACTAAAGATAGCACTGTCGATTAATTAACATCTATTACCAATAGTGATAAATACCCTTTCTTTTTAGTTGCTTTCAACAACCAAAAAATAAGTACTTACTTACCGCTAAAGGCTAACAAATCATATTGAATAGCCCAACCCAAAATTGCCGTGTAACGACATGGTTCAACTATTAAATAGAATTTGGCTCACAGGTTTTAACAACACAAAATTCACTTACACTATACATTATTTATCGAGTCGATGTTTTCGTCTATAGCGCAGAAACAAAAAAAGCAGCTTATCGCTGCTTTTCTAATTAACTCAATTCAACATTTAACCAGAATTGTGAACTCAATCTCACTGCGTTTTTTTAACAACTCAATCAAAGCAAAACACAATGACTCAAAAACCTTAAAGTTTAAGATCTTTTTCCATCTCTTCGTATGAGATATGGCGTACATCTTTACCTTTCACATAATAGATAATGTACTCACAAATGTTCTGACAACGGTCCCCTACACGCTCAACAGCACGGGCGGCCCAAAGCACATCTAACACTTCAGGAATAGAGCGCGGATCGGCCATCATATAGGTCATCAGCTGACGAATAATGCCTTCATACTCTTTATCAAGCTTAGTGTCTTCTTTGTGCAGCTCAAATGCGACATCGGCGTCCATTCGAGCAAGAGCGTCGAGGGTTGAATGCAAAGTACGTGTGGCATGACGCCCCATGTTTTCGATACTCACCAATAAAGGCTGCTGATTTTTAGAGCGCTTATCCATGGCCGCTTTGGCAATTTTTACGCAGGCATCACCAATTCGCTCTAAGTCTGTAATAGTCTTAGAAATAGCCAATACTAGACGTAAATCACTTGCTGCTGGCTGACGCTTAGCGATAATGCGCGCACATTCTTCGTCAATCGCCACTTCCATACCATTGACTTTGTGATCGCCTTCTATCACTTTTTGCGCAAGCTCGGCATCTAGCGACCCAAGGGCATCTAATGACAGCTCAAGTTGACGTTCAACCAAGCCGCCCATCGCCAACACGCGATTGCGAATATCGTCAAGCTCAGCATTAAACTGACCAGAGATATGTCTATTTAAGTTCATGTTTTCCATTGCTGTAACTCCCTATCTCTCTTAACCGTAACGGCCAGTAATATAATCTTCCGTCTTCTTCTTTTTAGGCGTCGTAAAGATGGTATTGGTATCAGCATACTCAATCAGTTCACCCATATACATAAAGGCGGTTTGATCTGACACGCGCGCAGCCTGTTGCATGTTATGCGTAACAATAACAACGGTATATTTTGATTTAAGATCGGTGATCAACTCTTCAATGGTCAAGGTTGAAATCGGATCCAATGCTGATGTGGGTTCATCAAGTAATAATACTTCAGGTTCAATCGCAATCGCCCGAGCTATCACCAAACGTTGCTGCTGACCGCCAGACAAACCAAAAGCGTTATCATGCAGCCTGTCTTTTACCTCATCCCAAATCGCAGCGCCACGTAATGAACGCTCGGCAGCATCATCAAGTTCGCGGCGATTATTAACCCCTTGCAGGCGCAAACCATAAACCACGTTCTCGTAAATCGATTTAGGGAATGGATTCGGACGCTGGAATACCATACCGACGTTACGGCGTAGCGCGGCTACATCGACCTTTTTGTCGTAAATATTTTGGCCGTGCAACATGATCTCACCACCAATATGGCAGTTATCGACCAAGTCGTTCATACGGTTAATGCAGCGAAGTAAGGTCGACTTACCACAACCACTCGGACCGATGAATGCCGTCACCTTTTTCTTAGGGATCTTCATCGATACATCAAATAGTGCTTGTTTGTCGCCATATTTAAGATCTAAGTTGCGGATCTCTAAGGCTGTTTGTTCTTTTGTTAGGTTTTCTAGGTCTAGCATATCAGTCTTCATTACCGATTGATCTATTGAAATCATGTTATTTCCTACTGCTTAGGATAATCGTCAATTAATGCTCAAGCGAACGATATTTTTCGCGTAAGTGGTTTCGTACACCAATGGCAGTTAAGTTAAGTGCCACAATTACCGAGACCAAAAGGAACGAAGTAGCGTATACCAAGGGACGCGCCGCTTCTACGTTAGGGCTTTGGAAACCAACATCATAGATGTGGAAACCTAAATGCATGAACTTACGTTCTAGATGCACAAATGGGAAATTCATATCAATAGGCAATGTCGGCGCAAGCTTTACCACCCCGACTAACATCAGCGGAGCAACCTCACCTGCCGCACGAGCAACAGCCAAAATTAACCCCGTCATAATGGCAGGGCTGGCCATTGGGATAATAATGCGCCATAAGGTCTCTGCTTTAGTGGCACCGAGCGCCAAACTGCCCTGACGAACAGAACTTGGAATACGGCTGAGCCCCTCTTCTGTTGATACGATGACAACAGGCAAAGTCAAAATAGCGAGGGTTAACGCCGACCAAATTACACCAGGCGAACCAAAGGTCGGCGCTGGTAGTGCTTCAGGGTAGAACAGCTGATCTAGCGTGCCACCAAACATATAAACAAAGAAACCTAAACCAAATACACCGTAAACAATCGATGGCACACCCGCTAAGTTAATCACCGCAATACGGATCATCTTAGTAATGGGGCCTTTCTTGGCATATTCGTGCAAGTAGATAGCGGCGATAACCCCAAATGGCGTCACAATTACCGCCATCAACATAACCATAAACACGGTACCGAAAATCGCAGGGAATACGCCACCTTCGGTGTTGGCTTCGCGTGGGTCGTCACTGACAAACTTCCCCACTCCAATAAACCACTGGCCAATTTTCCCCATCACACCTAAACGGTTGGCATAGGTCACATCTAAGATAGTATCGAGTTTTAATGTCACCTCTTCGCCACGCATGTCACGAATAATAACCGAATCTCTACCCGCTTCAGTTTTAAAGGCAAAGAACTCTTTTTCTACGATTTGATACTCGGCATTTAACTTAGCACGCTCAGCGGCTATCTCGGCTTTACGACTGTCGGTTAAGGCGTTATCTAACTCATAACGACGAGACTGTAGACGTAAGTTTTCAAGCTCATAGTTAATTGAACCAATCACACTTTTTTGCAGAGCAAGCGCTTCATCGTTCAGTTTAACCGCTCGCTCTATATGGCTTTCAAAATCCGCTTCAACATTTTGGGATGATAATCGCTTACCGTCCTCGATAATCGCCACAGGGAAGCCATAGAAGTCACCATTTTTACTACGTTCGATAACGGCTATATTTTCAGGCTTAGAACGAGAGATAATATCTGTTGCTAAAATCCAGCGAAAATCTAACCCAACAAACTCGCGGTTACCGGTTTTAACCAGATAACGGATGACGTTCTCGCCGACTTCTGAGTCAAACTTATGCCCAGCAGCAAGCAGGCGCTCTGTTGGCACTTCCTCTTTATCGTAGATTTCACCAATAAGTGTATAACGCTCACCTTGTTGGTTCTTCATCTCCCACTGATAAATATCAGCAGGCCAGAAGTAACTCAGACCACGCCAAGCAATTAATAGCAATAACCCGAGTACCGCAATCAAACAGATACTGACTGCGCCACTGGTCATCCAAATCCAAGGAGATCCCGATTTAAACCACTTACCCATTAGCTAAACCTCTTAAAGCGACAGGTGAACGAGTACTTATATATGTCGTCATAAAATTCATTTTCTTATCATCCATAACAATACGCTTTAAAGTGAGCTATAACGTTCACGTAGACGCTGCCTCACCACTTCTGCAATCGTGTTGAAGAAGAAAGTAAAGATAAATAGCACAAAGGCCGCCAAGAACAACACACGATAATGCGAGCTACCAATCGCAGACTCTGGCATCTCTACCGCGATGTTAGCCGCCAGTGTTCTCATGCCCTCAAACACGCTCCACTCCATAATCGCCGTATTACCTGTGGCCATAAGTACAATCATGGTTTCACCCACCGCGCGGCCAAGGCCCATCATGACAGCTGAAAAAATACCAGGGCTTGCCGTCAGCAATACCACCCGAGTTAATGTCTGCCATGTGGTTGCACCCAGTGCCAAACTGCCGTTTGATAAGTGACGAGGCACCGAAAACACTGCATCTTCTGCGATAGAGAAAATCGTTGGGATAACCGCAAAGCCCATGGCGATGCCCACGACTAGCGCGTTTCTTTGGTCAAAAGTAATGCCGAGCTCGTTGGTGATAAACATACGAGTATCGCCGTCAAATAAGGCCAACTCTAGACCAGGGCTAATAGCAAACGAGAACCAGCCAATGAAGATAATCACAGGCAGTAACATGAGCTCTTGATAGGTTTCAGGTAAGCGTTGCTTCCACTTTGCAGGCAGCTTGTACCAAGCAAAAGCGGTACTTAAAATCGACACCGGCAGCAAAATGAGTAAGGTCAATATTCCGGGCAAGTTATCTTCTATCAATGGGGCTAACCAAAGACCGGCTAAGAAACCTAAAATAACCGTAGGTAGCGCTTCCATTATTTCAATGGTCGGCTTTACGATGGCGCGCACTTTAGGCGACATAAAGTAAGCGGTATAAACGGCGCCTGCAATGGCTAAGGGGGTGGCAAAAAGCATGGCGTAAAACGCCGCTTTCATGGTACCAAACGCTAACGGCATTAGGCTGAGCTTTGCTTCAAAGTCATCCGAGCCCGACGTTGATTGCCACACATATTGAGGCTCAGGGTAACCTTCGTACCACACCTTCTCCCACATGGCACTCCACGACACTTCAGGGTGACTGTTCGATACACTAAATAGATGAAGCTTGCTGCCAGCTTCGACGATCAAGGCATTTGATCTCGGACTAAAACCGGCAGTACCAGGATTATCTAGCCCAAAGTTCATCGAGAAGAGCTCTCTCTCACTGGTGGTATAAAGCAAGCTTAAGTCACCGTCTTCTGTAATGGTGGCAAAGCTTTTTCGATAAAATTCTGAGGCTACGCTCTTAATATCGCCATGGCCTTTAAAGTTACGGATCTCCTGGTATTGACGACCTTGCTCACCATTCACTTGAAAATACTGCTGCACAATTCCTGTGTCATAACTCACCAGTAACGAGCTAGCGCCAGCAAGTAGCGTCACATTTGTCACATTTGCCTTAGCGCGCCCCAGTGACAGCACTTGGCTAAGTTGCACAGCTTCTGCATCACGAATATCGTAAATAAATAGTTTATTGTCAGAACTTAAAATAAGTTGGCGCTGGTCTGGTGTCATCAGCTGCTGCTGAACATTAACCGGTGAGTCAGGAATAATACTATTATATGATCCCCACTCCACCTCTTCGGTCATCATATTCTCTTCACCTTCCTGGCGAGAGAGATGCCACGCTTTGTCGTCTGTCTGGTACACAAAGCTCATTTTGTCGCTACGGTAACCAAATACTAAATGATTTAGCGCGCGAGATTGTCGATCCGCGGTTAATACCTCATTGTTGTTATAAAAACGAAGTTTAGGGGTGATCAAGCGCTTATCATTTGGATAAGTGACCTCAAATTCAAGACCAGCAATAATCACCTGGCCATTACTCAGTCCCAGCGCAAAGCGTTGCTCACTTGGCGCTCCAGCCGAACTACTGACAATCTCTGTTCCCGCTGGCGTATTAATTTGTTCACTGCGTATTAGTTGAGAAGTTTGAGTGTCATAAAAATCGACTTTGCCAAGCTGAGATACGCGATACATAATCTCATTTTGCTCATCACTTCCTACCATCAGTGCAGGCTTTGGGTCGTAATACTCAGCGCTCACGACCGGTGTCACTTCGGCACTATCGAAGATTGGCTTTATCACATAAAGTAGATAAAAGAAGATCAGTAATAGCGCCACAAACACCATGATCCCACCAATGGTGACACCAATTTGGGCTGCTTTATCCTTGATTGCTCTGCGCGAAGAACCATTATTTATCAATAGGTTTTTCGTAGCAGGTCCAGGTTGAGATACCTGAGTTTCCATTAAGAACCTCGATTATTATAAAGCCAGTTAAGTTTTTTAACTGGGATTGCATTAACGACTATGCTAACACTAATGTTTTAAAACAATTTTTGTGCACGCGTAAATTTATGTGGAGCATTATATGACGCAAAAATGACACTAGTGTTACAGCGGTTAACTTATACTGTTCCGATTTTGAATTTGGCTATATTAGGCGTTAACCCCCTGCAAAACCAGGCAATAACGATCGACTATTTAGATAAATAAAGGAGTAATATCAAATGTTAAAATACCTAGTTACCCTACAAGCAAGCGATAGAGAAGGCTTAGTTGAGCAAATAGCCCATGCGGTTAGTCGCCATGGTGGCAACTGGCTAGATTCTGAACTACGTCATATCGATGGTATTTTTGCAGCGATCCTACTGCTGGAAGTCCCAGCCGCTCATTGGGATGAATTGATCGAAAATCTCGAGATGCTTGAGGGAGTATCGTTAACCTACTCCAAAACCAGTAAGCCACAGGCTAAAATTAAGCATGTAAGTTACTCCCTCGTTGCCTATGACAGACCGGGTTTAGTACATGAAATCTCAAATAAAATCAGTTCACTTGGGATCAATATTGAGCATATGAGCACACGTTACGAGAGTGCCAGCCATTCGGGTATAGCCCTGTTCAGAGCCGATTTTAATGTGGGAATGAAAGATGCGAGTGATGAAGAGCAATTGACCCAAGCGCTCCACAGCATAGGTGATGATGTACAGCTAGATAAGCTGTCAGCGTAACCTTAACACAAGCCTGACTCGCCGCAGAGTCAGGCTTGTGTTAAAAAAGGGGCTAGATGTCGGTCTCATAGTCTTCGTAGTCGTAATCTGCTTTATTGGTATTTAACTCCCCTGTACAAATCAGATAACTAAAAGCCAAGCAATGGCATCAATAACGTCGGCATTAGGCTGTAAATTGGTTACATTGACGGCAGTTAAATGCTCATGCTAGCATCGGCGGCGATCAACTCTTTAATCAACTTAAACATCTGAAAAATAAGCTTTAAAAAATCAATAAGGACGTTCTTCGTCATTCAAATGGAGTAAAATATCAACATTACTTATCTGCGCCGCATTAGTGTTTTTCCTGCTATTTGCAACGTTAGTAGTCGGTTCGACTCAACTTGTCTCATCAAAGCTAAATGCAGATAAAGAGTACAATCATCTTAAGTACCCCATTCATATTGTTCTGGTCGAAGAAAATGAGTTTGCCTATACTTATTCAGCAGAAAAAGGACAGCAGTTACTGCCACCAGGTACACATTTTACCCTTGATCTGCAGGTAGCTTTATTTAATACCTCTGCAAGAACGATAGAAATCAATCAACCACCTCTACTCGCTAAAGATATTGCTCATAGAGATTATCACTTAACCTTGAGCATGAGTTATCAGCTCGACAGTAAGCAGATCCCACAAGTCATTCCAACAAAACACATCGACACCGAAGCCAAGCATATTAGTGCAGCTGCATTTAGAAACACCATCGCAAGCTACTACTTAGCAAAAGACCTGCCTAAGTTTCAACAAGAGGCATGTGATGATTTGAAAAAACGCATTCAGCAAAATCTATTAGCCCAAGGCTATCTGCTAACAACAATACATTTTGGCAATTTAACGACTCGAGACAATCCAAAACTGGAGTTAAGCCTCGGTCAATGCTACCCCCCTAAAATAAGTGTTTCCAAAAATAAGTGCCTAAACCAAGTTTACGCACTTATTTTAACCGAACCTATTCGCTCATCAATCCCGGCTTACTTTGCGACTTGTCCTCGCGCCTTTAAATCAGCGAGAATTATTTTTGGCGCTTACAAGTCAGTACCATGTATCCCCATATCATAATCATTGTAATGTCATAGCTCTGAACTCTGAGCCATAAGCTAGATGTCATTGCAATCAAGCATTCCCACACTAGCAATCGAAAAAACCATTCCAAAGCTGGTATAACAATCTGTTAGACTAAGCGTAAATCTTAAAAAGAATTAAAATGTCATGCTTGGAACCTTAAGAAAAATGCGCAGCCACTTGGATGAGAATCATCTAGTGCAATATCAGCTACCTGTTGGCGAAGAGTTACTGGATCTAAATCCATTAATTGGTCAACAACTGACGTTAACTCATACCGGTAAAATCCTCTGTTGTAGCTGTGGTAAGAAAACTAAAAAGAGCTATTCACAAGGCCACTGCTATGTGTGCATGCAAAAACTTGCGAGTTGTGACATGTGTATTATGAAGCCAGAAACCTGCCACTACGCTGCGGGCACCTGTCGTGAGCCATCTTGGGGTGAGGCTAACTGCTTCGTACCACACTATGTGTACTTATCAAATACCTCAGGTGTAAAGGTCGGTATTACCCGCCATACCCAGCTACCAACCCGTTGGATAGATCAAGGTGCAACTCAAGGCCTGCCTATTTTTAAAGTAGAAACTCGTCTGTTATCTGGTTTAGTTGAAACCGCCCTAGCCGAAATGATTGCAGACAAGACTAACTGGCGCACTATGCTTAAGGGCAATGCCGATGATCTTGACCTTAAGCAGCAAGCTGAAACGTTAATTCCGCACATTAGCGAACGTTTAAAAGAGATCACTGCAGAGCACGGCGAGTTTGCAGTGTCGAAGCTTGACGAGCAAATTCAAACAATTAACTACCCAGTTAGTGTGTTTCCAACCAAAATCAGCTCTCATAACTTTGATAAAAACCCTGAAGTATCGGGAGTATTACAAGGTATTAAGGGCCAATATCTAATCTTTGATACTGGGGTGATTAATGTGCGTAAATTTGGCTCTTACGAAGTCAGTGTGAGTTATTAACCCTAGCTCACAGCTATAACGTCAAACAAAAATGCCCTCTAAGCAGGTAATGCCGTTCACTTAAGGTGAACGGCATTTTTATTTTTGGCATACCGTTGAGGCCTTGGTTTTACTGTTCTGGG
>NZ_JBRILT010000035.1:0-51427 GCF_052977065.1 Shewanella sp. 125m-1 | reverse complement strand
TAAAAGAGGTCTAAAAACACACTGATGTTAGTGGCCCATTGTCGCTAGCTCAATTACATCATCATAGATTGTAGTGACTCTTGGCTAGTAAAGCGCTTATGGAAGAAGTCTAAAAACACACTGATGTTAGTGGCCAGCTGACGCCTGCTCGAATACACACCGTATACTTTAAAGGCCTCCATTGGCCATTCTTGTAATAAGGGGACTAGAGAGCCACTTGCGAGTTCGTTCTTACACACTGAGTTTGACAGCATGGCAATGCCAAAGTCGTCCATAGCGAGTTGCTTGACCATCACCGCGCTGTTAACGCGCACTTTTCGCTGAAAGTTAACCATGGTTTTTCTGGTGCCTTTACCCAGCGGCCAGATAGGGGCAGAGCGTGAGGTTCCTAATAAAATACCACTATGTTCAGCCAAATCTTGTGGTGTTGCTGGCGTGCCATGAATTTTTAAGTAACTAGGGCTTGCGACCAAGATAGGTTGGCGCTCAAATAACAGTCTTGCGACTAAATCAGATGACTGTAATGGGCCATATTTGATGGCGATATCGTAACCTTCTCCTACGAGTCCAATATCACTATCGGTAAATTGCACGTCGAGCTCAACATTGGGGTATAGACGTAGAAAGCCACTGCATAATGTGGCAATTAACTCTTGGCTAAAAGAGACGGGAATAGCAATACGCAATAAGCCAGAAACGTCGTTATGGGTATTTTCTACTGTGGCTTTGGCAGCCTCTATTTCATCGCTTATACTGGAGCAATGCTGAAAAAACAGCGCGCCGACCTGAGTCAGGCTTAAATTACGGGTATCTCGTTGTAAAAGTCGCACGCCAAGCTGCTCTTCTAGTTGAGCAACTTTACGACTAATGGTTGATTTTGGCATGCCTATTTCACGGGCAGCTTGAGAGAAACCTTTGGCTCTAACTACCGCTGCAAAGAGCATCATACCGTTTAAATCAGGCATGTTATCTCCACTGTCTCAAATATGGAACAAAGCGTCTAGTGCAGTTTAATAGCAATTGACGGGATAACAAAGTTATATTTACGGGCTAAAAATTTCAGAGGCTAAAGCAGAGGATCTTTCGATGACCAGCAAAAATCAGCCCGCTAACATGACTCAAGTGCAAACTGCCGACCCGCTTTTTCTAAAAGCAGAGCAGTTAGCAAAAGACTTTTCACTGTTTCCTGAGCACAGTAAGCAAACGCTTTCAGAGGAGATTAAAGGTCTTTTAGACGATGACGCGATTCAAGCTAATCTTAAAGACTTGGCTCAGTTAGACGTTGATGGTTATGTCACTAAGGTGATTCAACCAACTCAAGATAAAAATCGCCCGGGTGCTAAACGCATCATTGCGGATCTTAAAGGTAAGCTCATTACCGAAACCCATATCGGCCCTTTTTATAGTGCAGAGATTGAACTGAATTTTGGATCTCGTACTCGCCGTATCGGTTTTGTCGCGCAAGAACGCACAACCGCAAACGGAGCATGGATGCCTGAGCATCATATTGCTTGCTGTAAAGCGATTCGCCACTTTGCTGAGCTGTCTATGCCGATTGTTTACCTTATCGACACGCCTGGTGCCGATGCAGGTGAAATAGCTAACAGCCAGAACCAAGCACACTCTATTTCTAAAGCGATTGCCGAGAGCGCGAACGTTGACGTACCTACTGTGGGTATAGTTATCGGTGCGGGTTACTCTGGTGGCGCGATTCCACTTGCCGCTGCAAACATCTTGTTATCGCTACGTGATGGTATTTTTAACACCATCCAGCCACAAGGTTTGCAAAGCATTGCCCGTAAATACAACTTGTCTTGGCAGGAATGTGCTAAGTCAGTTGGTGTATCGCCTGAAGAGCTTTATACCTCTGGTTGTATCGATGGCATTATCGATTTCTCGCCATCAGACCGAGATGAGCGTCAGCACAATTTACGCCGTGCAATTATTAGCAGTATCGAAGCGGTAGAAAAAGCAGCGGTTAACTTTGTGCGTGAGTCAGAAGATCTGCGTGAGCATTATGACCGCAGTTTAGCGCGTTTCCTAAGCCCGTCTAAGAATCTTGAAGCGTTAGAGCTCAATGCTGAGCTTGCGGTAGCTAACAACCCAACAATGCACTTGAACCTGTTTGGTAGTACATACCGTTACTTGCGTTATCTAACGCTGCGTAGCCGTATCCATTCTATCTCGCAAGAGCAGTACGGTCGGCTATCTAAGGTCAGCGTGCCTGAAGGTGATTTGTTAGCGCGTATTCAGCAAGAGCAAGACCGTGTATTCCAGTCTTGGTTATCAAGCCCTGATAAACTGGTTTATGACGAAGAGCTGAACAAGCTATGGGGTAACTTCATCGCTAAGCGTGATGATGTGTCTACCGAGCGTAATATGCTAACGCGTTTGATTTTGGGTGAGCCAAAAGAGAACTATAAGAAAGCCCGTAAGGCGCTTATCTTTAACATCAGCTGGTCGCTATACCACCGCTGGAAAGGCAACGCAGAGAACAACTTCAAAGGGCTGATTAATTATCTTGAGACGCTTCCATCTGAAGTGACGCAAGCCGATTGGCCTGAACTGAACAAGCTAACCGTGTTAGATGTGATTGTTCATGATGAGCTGCGTGAAGACTTTATTTGGCAATGTCATAACATTTTAGTGTTTGATGCGCTTTACGACAACGTTGTGGGTAATCTTGCGTCTATCGCAAAAGAAGCCATGATGTCTAAGAGTTTGTCACGTAACTCGGTTGATAACTTGCTGCATGACTCTATTGACCGTGCACTATCGACGCAAAACGTTGCTAACGATAAGAACAAGTTCTACAAGTGGCTGAAGTACTTTATGTCACAGTCAAACCGCGCAGAACTACTGACTCGTACTGAGCAGTGGAAGAGTGTTGGTTTCCCACAACTGAACGACAGTCTATTTGTTATTCTGACTTACTTTTTCGAGCGTTTACTGCCTGAGTATTTTGACAGCGAAGAAGAAAGCGGTGAATACACTGGCGCAATTAACCCTGTTCGTATCGGTCGTCGTAAAGACTTCTGGAACCGTTTGACTATGGGTTATCAAGATTTGTTAATCCAGAAAGTACTTCGCGACGAAAAACGCGCAGGAAAAATGGGTTGGGAATCAATTGTCGCTAAGTTTTTCTCTGAGTTTGAAGAGATTAACGGCGATAAGATTTCAGCTAACTTGCTTAACTTCCCCGGTTTCCGTCTTTCAATCGAAGATGCATTAGACAAGGGCATTCGCCCATGTGGTTTAATCACAGGTCTTGCTGATTTTGATCATAAAGGTCAGCCAATGCGCGTGGGTGTTGCAGTATCAAATACGGCGTTCCAGGCGGGTGCATTCGATATGGCGGCAGCTGAGAAGTTCAGCGCGTTATTGATTGAGTGTGCTAAGCGCAGACTACCGGTTATCTGTTTCATCAGCTCAGGTGGTATGCAGACTAAAGAAGGTGCAGCCGCGCTTTTCTCTATGGCAGTGGTGAACGATCGTATTACTCGCTTTATTCGTGATAACGAATTGCCAGTATTGATGTTTGGTTATGGTGATTGTACCGGTGGTGCACAGGCAAGTTTTGTGACACATCCACTGGTACAAACTTATTACTTGTCTGGCACTAACATGCCGTTTGCGGGCCAAATGGTTGTTCCAGCTTACTTACCGTCTACGTCCACGCTGTCTAACTACTTGTCTAAAGTACCTGGCGCGATGGATGCATTGGTGACGAACCCATTTAGTGACACGATTGACGAACAATTACAAAGCATCGATCCGTTAATGCCTAAGCCGACGGCTAAGATTATTGATGTGATTGGTAGTGCAGTATCGACGTTGGTTCCTGAAAGACTGATTGCTGAAGAAGTGATTGTTCAGGATGATCCGCGTCAACTAATGAAGCCGATTGACAAGGTATTGGTTCATGCTCGTGGTTGTACTGCGGTTAAGCTTATCCGCAAGGCTCATGACAATAATATCAATGTGGTATTGGTTGCATCAGATCCTGATATGACGTCAGTTCCAGCTGATATGCTAAAAGGCAACGACAAGTTAGTTTGTATTGGTGGTAACACTTCTGATGAGAGTTACCTAAACGCGTATTCTGTACTTAAAGTGGCTGAATACGAAAATGTGGATGCATTGCACCCAGGTATTGGTTTCTTGTCTGAAAGCCCGCAATTTGCTGCACTTTGTGTCAACAACGGTATTAATTTCGTTGGTCCAAGCGTGCATAGCATGACGACTATGGGTAACAAGTCGAACGCGATTAAGACATCACAAGCGCAAAACGTGCCTGTTGTACCGGGTAGTCACGGTATTTTGACTAACGCAGAGCAAGCGGTAAACGTTGCTAGCGAAATCGGTTACCCAGTACTGCTTAAGGCGGTACAAGGTGGTGGCGGTAAAGGTATTCAGGTTGTTGAACGTCCAGGTGACATGATCTCCTTGTTCCAAAAGACCTCTACTGAAGCAGCTGCCGCATTTGGTAACGGTGACTTGTACCTAGAGAAGTATGTAACCTCGCTACGTCACATTGAAGTCCAGTTACTACGTGATCAGTTTGGTAATACTAAAGTACTCGGCCTACGTGACTGTTCTGTACAGCGTAATAACCAGAAAGTGGTTGAAGAGTCTGGTTCAACTATGTTGCCAGATGAGCTTAAGCAAAAGGTGATGGAATACACCCGTCTACTTGGTGACGCAACCGATTACATGGGTGCTGGTACGGTTGAATTTATCTATAACTTAGACGCGAACGAAGTCTACTTTATGGAAATGAACACTCGTTTACAGGTTGAGCATCCAGTTACTGAAGCAACATCAGGCATTGATATCGTTAGCGCTGGTTTTGATATCGCAGCAGGTCGCTCGATTGCCGAGCTTGAGCCACAAGATATTGGCTATGCGATGGAAGTGCGTGTAACGGCTGAAAAAGCGGCTCTTGATAGTAATGGCGTATTACAGTTATTACCGTACCCAGGTCTAATCACTGAGTACCAGATGCCAGAGCGTGATGACATCGAAATCATCTCAATTGCAGGCGAAGGTAAAGAGGTTTCTCCTTATTACGATAGCTTGATTGCGCAGATTATCTGTCGTGGTGAGAGCCGTGAAGATGTGATTGTTAAGCTACACGACTACCTAGCAAACCAAGTGGTGATAAAAGGTATCGCAACTAACATTCCGTTGCTCACGCGCATCCTTAAAGATGGCACCTTCAACGAAGGCGTATACGATACTAATTATCTACCACGCTTTATGGCAGAGCTAGACGTGCCAGAGATGATTGCTGAAATGGAAGCGGCGGCAGAAACGGTAGGTGTTGATACTGCATCACTTCGCGTTGGTGAAAGTAATGAGCTTAAAGTGATGGCTCAAGGCGCAGGTATCTTCTATACCTCTCCAGCACCGGGTGAAGCTGACTTTGTTAAAGAAGGCGACATAGTTACTGTCGATCAGACTTTAGCGCTTACAGAAGCAATGAAGATGTTCTCGCAGGTAACCTTAGCAGGCTTTAACCGTAAGAACGCGATACTTTACCCTGAAGATCAACAGTATCGTATTGAGCGTATTCTTAACAGTAACGGTCAGCAAGTCTCTCAAGGTGAGTTACTGTTTGTTGTGTCTCCGGTTGCCTAGCAACTAGGTGTACTTCTTCGCAGCCTAACTTAAGGTCAGTTAAGATGAGTGAAAGCGTAGCGAATTAGACCTAAAAAATACCCACATTATGTGGGTATTTTTTTGTCTAAAATTCGCTAGGCATTCATATCTTGATACTGATTTGGCTTGATACTGACTAGCGCTATATCGATTAACTTTATACCGATCGGATATAGTTGCTTTCAGGACTTATCGACCCCCTGATAGCGAATTAAAAACGCTAACAACAATGGGGTGATAATGCTGGTTGCTATCGCCATGATGACTATGGCGGAAAATAGCCCAGATATGATGGGCGGTGTAGGGTCTGGATGATTAAATAGCCCGGCTTGTAACGCGACTCCCGCTAAAACGATTTCAACTGCTCCGCGGCCACTCATTGCAACGCCTATTCGCAGTGACTCTTGGCTACTATGACCCGTAGCCCGTGCACATAGCCCAGCGCCAATGAGCTTACTGAGCAAGGCTACAGTAATCAGTAGAGCGACAAACCCAGGGATTGATGCCAGTGACGTCAAGTCTAAATGAAACCCTATCGACACGAAAAAAATTGGCGCGAGAAAACCTGAGGTGATACCCGACGTTTGTCTCTCAACGCGGTCATATACTTTTTGCTCCACAACCGCAGGATGGAAAAACATACCTGCGACAAAGGCACCGATAATAAAATGTAAACCCAGTATTTCGGCGAGTACAGCGTATCCTAGAGAGGCGATTAATAGCATACTAAAATCAATATCAGGGATATTGGTGTACTTGAGATAGCGACCAACAAAAGGAAATAGATAGTAGCCGACAGGTATTGTGATAACGAAAAAGAGCAGTACTTTAGCTAAAAGTGGGCCCCATAAATCTAGAGTAAAAGATAGGGTGCCCCCATTACCAATCGTGGCTAACAATAAGGAGAGAATAAATAAGCTGAGTAGATCGTCCCACAGCGCGGCGGCGACAATGGTTTTACCCTCTTCGGTATCTAAGCGGTTAAACTCCATCAGCATGCGAATGGTGACAGGCACCGCCGTAACGGCAAGAGCCGTTCCCAAGAACCAACTTTGAACTGTTTTAAAGGGGGATTCTGGAAACAGCATAAGCCCTATTAAGGTACCAGAGATAATAGGCACTAACATGCCGCCGACCGCTACAGCAGGGGCTGAGCTTGAGGTCTTCTTAAAGTCGAGTGGGCTCATGCGTACGCCAGCCAATAGCATCAGGAAAAACATCCCTAGATCGGCCAGCGCTTCAAACGCTTCCCCTTGAGTCACTTCCCACAGCAATGGAAATGTGTCTTGAAAACGATACAGGAATAACCCCAGTGCGATCCCAGACACTAACTCGCCTACAATCGGCGGTAAATTTAAGCGTTTGGCTATAACCGCAAAAATCCGGGTAACAGCCAGCAATACAAGAACTAAATAGAGAAAACGCATCTGTATTTTACCCCCAGCTCGACTAGTATGAGAATAGTTGTCTGGTTGTATAAAGTCTAATATCTAATCGAGCCTTGGTGATGCCCAAGGCCTGTATTTTGTACTTACCGTGAGTCCGATTTAGCTAAAGTGCTAGTTCTAAAGCTAAGCTGCAAAATGAGTTAAGAGCTAATGATGACTGCTGCTAGCTGACTACTCTTGTCGTTGACTCGCTATGGCCGCAGCGACCTTCGGATGATGCTTGGTACGCCAATACCTTTTATGTAGTTCATCTACAACAAAGAGTACTGAGGCGGTAGCGAGCAAAATCAACCAGTGACCGAGGCTAATTGGACTGATTTGCAGCGCATCACTGAGTCCTGGTGTATACATGGCACCAATATGGATCCCCTGTGCAACGACAATACCGATAAGTAATATTGGGTTACTAAACCAAGGGATCTGTAATATCGACCTGTGTTCTGAGCGGCTATTGAGGGCATGTACATTTTCAAACAGCACCATCAACATTAACGTGAGGTTACGGGCTTCTGCTTCACTGGAGCCTGTTTGCAGTAATATGGTAAATAAACCAAATGCGATCAGCCCCATGGTGAGTGCGCTCGAACAGACCCTTTCGAGCATCAATCGATCGAAAATAGGCTCCTTAGGCGACCGCGGTGCTTGAAGTAGTTCTTTGCCTTCGGCAGGTTCGAAGGCGAGTGCAACATCCTGTACCCCATTGGTGACAATATTTAGCCAGAGGATCTGCAGCGGGAAAAGTGGGATTGGCAATGCAAACAATACGCTGAGGATAAACAGCAAGATCTCTGCAGCACCTGTGCTGATCAGTAAGTAGATCACCTTGCGAATATTGTTATATACGACGCGACCTTCAACAATCCCCTTTACAATGGAGCTAAATTTATCATCGGTTAGCACCAATGAGGCGCTCTCTCTTGCGACATCAGTACCTCTAAGTCCCATGGCTATTCCCACATGGGCGTGTTTTAAGGCGGGGGCATCATTAACGCCATCGCCTGTCATGGCGACAAACTCTCCCTGCCTGATAAGCGACTGAGTGATCTCCATCTTCTGTTGCGGTTTGACCCTAGCAAACACTCTATGATTGGCGACAAGCCGGTCAAATGTATTGATATCCTGCAATCTTGCTTGTTCAAGTGCTGGCCCCGTAATCGCACTATCAGTTTCATCTGCAATCTTAAGTTGTTTGGATAAGGTGAGGGCGGTGGCAGGGTGATCGCCAGTTATCATCGCGACTTTAATGTGCGCTTTTCGGCATGCTGCAACGGCCTCGATAGCGTCGGGTCTAAGGGGATCGCTCATGGCGACTAAACCGAGAAGTTTCAGCCCACTAAAATGATCATCTATAGGAGTACCTAAGCCGTGAGCGACAGCTAGTACACGATATCCTTGCTGCGCCATTATGTGGGCTTGATTAAGCACCTTTTGTCGTAACATTTTGTTAATCGAGCACATGGGGATAAGTTTCTCTACCGCTCCTTTTACTGAGATCATAGGGCCTAACGAGCTATTATCTATGCTGGCACTAAAGCCTTTTTCTGACTCATAGGGGAATAAGTTCAGCCGTTGCTGTACTGGATCGAAAGGGAGTTTGAACTTGTGGCCTAAGACAAGAAACGCAAGATCGACGCCATCACCATCGGCGTGCACGTGATGCTCCTCAAAAACTAAGTGCGCTTCATTAGCGAGTGTCCCCGCCGTGACTAACTGCTTAAGTGTGGATTCACTTGTTAAGCTGCCTGCCACTAAGTGATTGCTCTCTGAATTAGGTTGAATTAAGTCAACCTGAGTCTGTTCTCCAGAGGGATACACACCACCTATGGGGCTGAGTCCTTCGCCGGAGACAAGGTAAACCTGCTCATTAGTAAGCCAAATTTGACCAATGGTCATCTCGTTGACCGTTAATGTGCCAGTTTTATCGGAGGCGATAAACGTACAAGAGCCGAGTGCTTCCACTGCAACGAGTTTGCGCACAATCACGTTAGCTTTAGCCATTCGTTTCATACCGATAGCAAGAGCCACGGTAATGGCAGCCGGAAGCCCCTCAGGGATCGCAGATACAGCTAATGCAACGCCGAGTAAGAACACGTCAGAGAGCGGTGCGCCTCGAAGTAGAGTCAGGCCAAATATGAGCGCGATGATGATGATTATGGCTATCGCGATACGTAGAGTGAATAGATCGATTCTTTGCATCAGCGGTGGCTTGGTGCTACCGCCCTGGTGGACTAAATGGGCTATCTGCCCTATTTGAGTATTGGCTCCGGTCGCAATGACCTCGCCTTCGGCTCGCCCATGGGTGACTAAGGTTCCAGCAAAAGCCTGTTTTTTATTGCTAACAGAGGCGGACTCTCCTGTGAGAGCTGACTCATCAACTTGAAATAAATTTGCTTGTTTTAAGCTGATATCTGCACCGATACGATCGCCGCTGTTGAGTATGACCCAGTCACCTGCCACTAGATCTTTGCTATCAACAAGCATTGGGTGGCCATCACGGATAACGCGGCTCTGCTGCGGCACCATATGCGCTAATGAGTCGGCGGCTTTTTGAGCTGAAAATTCTTGAATCGTGCCAATAAGCGCGTTAATAAGTAAAACAATGGAGATAAAAAAAGCATTGATAAGTTGCCCGAGGAGTAAGCAAACAATCACTGCAACCAATAGCACATAGATAAATGCGCTACGAAATTGGATAAGAAACAGTTTAAAAAAACTATTCCTAAGCGGCTTAGGCAAGCAGTTTGCCCCATTTTGCTTTAACCGCTCCCGTGCCTGCTCGGTTGTCAGCCCCTGAATTGCCACATAGCCTCCAGCAGTACAGCTTTGCTTCGTCCCTTTATCTATAGTCAATAATTATAGGGCAAGATATGTTTTCAGGCGTTTAATTGACCAGTATCAAAGGTACACGGTTGTCGGGGCTTCCACTTTAACTATGGTTAAATTTGGCGTGCTTTTTAGCTCTGTGTTTGGCAATGACTCTTTGATATTTTCCTCTTATGCTCGCCAAGATTGAGGAACACTGGCTGGATTGCGAGATCTGACTATAAACTTTAAATTTATTTGGCCCATGACGACGACAGATATTGAACTGCGGGTATAAGCTTTGTAGCTGCAGCGCGTCTTTCTCTGGTGATAACTCAGGGTTAAGTTTATACAGCTCACCACCGACTGGACGAGTGTGAATAACGGGCGTTGCATCAATAACGGCGATACGTTTGAAGTCAGTATTAGCAATAAGGTGAGGCCACAGGGCATCGAGTCCCCACCCAGATGGACTTTGGCCCAAACTCTCTTTTAGGGTGATCAACGCACTGGCCGAAAAAACGGGCACCATCACCTCTACAAAATTACTGTAGCGCAAAACTGAGTGTGGTTGACGCAATAAGCTTGAGTGCGAGAAGTAAGAATCCATGGTCAGTGCTGGTTGTGCCAGCGCTAAGCCAAAACCATCAAAAAGACTGAACATCTTATTGATAGTATTAGCGTCAGTCATGATGTCATCATCGGGTAACCAGACTGCATCATATTGCGATATGATCGCCCAGTTGGCTTCAACGAGCTTATGGATTATTGGCCACTTGCCACCTTTTACTTGCTCATAATAAGTCGCTTCAGCTTGGTAATGATTAGGCTTATCGCCAAAGTAACTTAAGAATAAGTCAAAATTAGGGACTGCATTTTCTAACCAATGCGGATGCAGGGAGTTATCGCCTACACGGGCAATGACTAAGTATTTTTTCATATCAAATGGCTCTATAAATGTCGCTATTGCGCAGTAAAAGCTGGCATGGTTTGTTTGGTTGCGAGTGTATTTAGGAACACTTGGCTGGCCGTCAATGCTTCATCAATTGTCACGTCCATATCTAAGTAGCGATAAGTGCCTAATCGACCGACAAAGGTGATATTTTTTTCTTGTTTAGCCAGTTGGATATAGCGCTCAAGTAAGGTGTTATCTTCACTAAGCCTCACTGGATAATAGGGAGTGTCATCTGCGGTTGCTTCGCGGCTGTACTCTTTAAAAATCACTGTTCTTGAGTGTGTCTCCCAAGGGGTAAAGTGCTTATGCTCACTGATCCGTGTATAGGCTTGGCTATTATCGCAATAGTTAATAACAGCATTGCCTTGATAGTCCCCTTCATGGGTTTCTTTATCAAAGTCTAAGGTTCGATAGGGGAGTCTACCGAGCTTAAAATCAAAATACGCATCTAACGGCCCTGAGAAAAAAACATGATCGTACTCGGATTTCATTGTGGCGCAAAAGGCCGAATCGAGTTGCAGTGCAATGTTAGGGTGATCGAGTAACTTTTCTATTAAGGGGGTATAGCCCTCAATCGGCATTCCCTGAAATGGGTGGTTAAAATAATTATCATCGTAATTAAATCTAACAGGCAGCCGTTTTAAAATACTCGCAGGTAGCGTATCTGGTGAACGTCCCCACTGCTTAATGGTGTAGTATTTAAAAAAAGCTTGGTACAGCGATTCACCAATCATTTTTTGCGCTTGTTGTTCAAAATTCTGTGGTTCGATAATGCTGCTATCTGCTTGTTTAGCAATAAATTGCTCAGCTTCAGCGGGTGACATCCGCGCATTAAAAAACTGATTTATTGTATGCAGATTAATTGGCAATGAGTAAACCTGCCCTTGGCTCATCGCCTTCACTCTATTGGTAAATGGCATCATTTGCCCAAGTTGGGTGACATAGTTCCAAATGTGCGCTTTATCTGTGTGGAAAATATGAGGGCCAAAGTGGTGCAGCATTACATTGCTATGAGGATCTCTTGAAGAGTAGCAGTTACCAGCAATGTGTTTGCGAGGTTCAAATACTGTTATTTGGTGGCCAGCTTTGGCGAGCTCATTGGCAATAACAGCACCAGAGAACCCCGCTCCAGCGATTCCGATCTTAAGTATCATATATTCAGCATTAGCTATCAGTTAACTTGGGGTAAGTTTACATGACTCAAACCTGATGTGAGTAAGATTTATCGCTTCGAAAATAAAAAGTGGCGTTGGATGTATACGGGGATGGGGTGTTATGTTTTTATGTTGCAGACTTGTTATTGTCGTGGGTTGGTGTAGGTTTAAAACCGCTAAAGCTAATCAGTGGACACCTAGGAGAGGATTATTACGACCTCGATAGATAAAGACAAAATACTGGCAAAGTTAACAGCTGAAAACGCGTTAATAGAACAAGAAAATGCCTCGTTACGCGAACAAAATAAAGTCTTACAGCAAAAGCTCAATGCTGCGTTAGATGGAACCGGCTTGTGTTTGTGGGAGCAGCATATTCCCAGCGGTAATTTAACCATGTTTAATATGGAGTGGGGGTCACTGCTCGGTTACACCATAGATGATCTGGCAGCCCATATCGATAGCTGGAAAGGTAATCTTCATCCAGAAGATCGTGATTGGGTGATCGCTAACTTTGATGATCATATCAAGGGGAGAACTGACTCCTACGATGTGACCCATAGAATGTTGCATAAAGATGGCTCGGTAACTTGGGTATCAGATCGTGGGCGGGTGATTGAATTTGGCTTGAGAGGGGAACCATTACGGATCATGGGGACGCATGTTGATATAACGAAAGAGAAACGCTACGAGCAGGAGTTAGCTAAGCTTGCTCATCGCGATCCTTTAACTGAGCTGTTCAATCGACAAGCTATCATTGAGGTGTTTAATAGCTCGCGTCAATCTTCAATAAAGGGTGCCTTAATGTTTATCGATTTAGATGACTTTAAGGCTAACAACGACCGCTATGGACATAAGTTTGGCGATAGCTTACTAATTAAAATCGCAGAAATGCTGCAGCTGCAGGTGCAAGAGTCCCAAGTAATCGCAAGGCTTGGAGGTGATGAGTTTGTTGTGCTGTTTGAGTTTAGTGATAAAGCATTACTTGCTTGTATAGCAGACAGGATCTTGAGTGCTTTTATGGGGTCTATCGAGGTCGAAAATAGGCATGTGACAATTGGGATGAGTATCGGGATCAGTTTATTTTCAGATCAATCTTTTAGCTTTGCCTATGAACAAGCCGATCGTGCAATGTATGAGGTAAAGCGCCAAGGAAAAAACGGCTACCGTTTTGCTTGACGCTACACAGGCGTTATACCGAGCTGATTATTAGGGCTGAGCTCCCGACTTAAATTGATGAAACTCTCAGCTGCGGGGGTAAGTGGTAAGTTCTTACGCCAAATCAGTGCTAAATCCCATGTTAGCGCTGGTGATAGTGGTCGGTATAACAGTTCTTTTGAGGCGATTTTATCGCAAATTGGCTTAGGTAATATGGCTATGCCCATCTTAGCCTCTACCATCGCGGCGATAAAATCCCATTGGCCACTCTGAGCGGCAATATTAAGCTCTACATTGGCCTTACGGCTTAGCCTATGGATAAGCTTTGACAGAGAAAAATCATCGTTATAGAGAATAAAAGGATGAGGCTCAATAGCTGACCAGGTAATGGCTCTGGACTTTGCCAGCAAATGCTCTTTCGGAATACAAGCAAGTAGGGGATAGCCTTTGAGGTTATGGCTATCAAACTCGTGTGAATGAGTTGTAGGTAATGCGGTAAAGGTTAGATCTAGCGTGTCATTAAGCAGAGCTTGCTCCGCACCATATCCGCCGAGCTCGACAATACTAATCTCTATTTTTGGAAAGCGTTTTCGATATTCTGATAAGAGATTGATGATCATCTCTCCCATCATAGGACATACCCCTAAGCGAAGCTGCCCTGTTTGTAATCCATTTAAGTTGTTTAAATCTTCTTGTAACCTATGCCATTGTCCCACTATCTGCTTCGCGGTACTTTCAAGCATTCTGCCTGCTTCTGTAGCAATGACTTTTTGGTTATTTCGGATAAGTAGAGGTTGTTCTAGGTGTTCCTCCAAACGCTGGATCATCTTGCTCAGTGTCGGCTGAGTGAGGTGTAACTTTTCAGCAGCTCGGGTGTAATTTCCCACCTCAAGTAACGTAATAAAGCAGTGTAAGCTCTTAATTGGTACGTTCATGCTTTTATGGAATCCAGTTGATAGTTATTATTCATTTTACTAATAATAGGATAAGGATTACTTTGACCGCAAGCACACTGTTGTGTCTATTTTTGTTGCAATTAATAGGAAATAAAATGAAGGCATATCAAGGTTTATTCGCTCAAGCACTCTATTTAGCTGCCAAGCCATTAGATAAAGAACAGAAACAAAAACTCAATGCCAACTCTGGTCAGCGTCAATGTTCTGCGCAAAAAACCAAGAGTAAGGTGCGCTAATCCTAGGCAAAGTATCACTGCTAGAACCGTTTTACTTCCAACCAAAGTTCCAATTTCTTTGCTGCATTAGCTCGCACCAATTAATTTGATATTCGGTGCGAGTCAGCACTGCTTCAATAATGCACAAGCTGACTTCCCCCTCTTCATCAAACTCCACCTTAGTGACCATAAAATGCTTCTGCTTTTCTTTAGGTTTAATGGCTGTCCATTTACTATGAAGCAGCTTTTTTGGGTTTAATCTATTCATACCGATTAATTACGTTGGCAGTGTAGGATAAAGATCACTCTCTATGCATAAATAATACTAAAGGAGTTGAGGGATTGTAATAAGCGTTCTGCGCTGCAATAAGCTGCACAGAACTGAATATATGAATGATGATGTTAATTGAGTAACTCATGATTGGCTGGCAATTGACGACTGATCCATAATACTAATTTGTGCTTCATATTGGGGCCATCTTCTTTATCTTTTGATAATGCTTGGATCAGATTATCTTGCACCAGTAATCGATAGATACATTCAACTTTGTCTTTGGGAGAGATCCCTTGACCAAAATCGGCAAAGCCTCTTTTCTTGGCATAGCCAACACCAATTTCTAACGCGAGTTTGAGTAGCTGTGCATCGTGCTTACCTGACTTCATAGTAATGCTCTTTTTTCAATTGATGTAGCTATAACGTTACCTGAAATAAGGCCGAAGGCAATAGTTATCTTTCAGATTCTTATAGGTAAAACGCGACTAACTTTGATGTTTTATTTTTATTTATCATCGCCTTTTACCATTTGACCTAGGTCATCAATCATTCAGTTTTCACGGCATTAACAATCAAATTTGTCTAAGCTAATACTAGGTTGTTGTAACCGGAGATAGCGATGGACAAAGTATTTATTATTTCCCAAAGAGAAGAGGCCCATGTCAACGCAATATCGGCGGGGATAGAACTTGCTAGAGTGCTAGGAAAGCGTGCTGAGGTATTTGCCTATAGTTTTGAATACTTTGGTAATGCTGAGTATTACAATCCCAAGTTTGTTGCCGTGGCGCAAAAACATGTGATGAAGCAGCGCATGGCGAAAGTTGAGCAAGAGTTAGAGTGTATCGATGCCGCAGACACGCCAGCCCATAGTGTGTGGAGTAAAGATCTGTCAGAACATGCATGTCATCACTCTAAGCGACATGGTTTCGATTTAATGGTTAAAGGAGTGCATCACGTTGATCATTATCTTCCATTGGACTGGAGTCTTATTCGTCATACCCGAATACCATTAATGCTGTTAACGGATAATCCGCTACAGAACAATAATACTGTGATGATGGCGTTAGATCTTGGTAGTAGCAAAACGATAAAGAAACAATTAAATCATGCCGTTATTCGCCAGGCTGTTGCTTTGGCTGAGGCCACAAGCTGCGAGCTACATCTTGCATTTGTTATTCGATTGCCGCAGGTGATCCACGATATGGAAATTGTCGACATCCATGGAATGATAAGAAAAGCTCGGGAAACACATCAAGAATTGTTTGATGAGCTCAATATTGACCCTAAATGTATCCATATTACTGTGGGTGAACCGGATCTGTGTATTTATCAATTAGCCTGTAAGCATAAGGTGCGTTATTTAGTGCTTGGCGCGGTTCAGCGTCAGGGCGTTTATGCTTATGTGGTGGGAAATATGGCAGAATCAATACTCAACCGTATTCGCAGTAATGTACTTATCGTGCCTGCGCGTGAAGGTGTTTTGCAACCTCTAACGTAAAGCTCACATAAAAAAACCACCTAGGTTAAGGTGGTTTTTAAATGCGATATACCAATGAGTATTAGCCGTGAAAACAGCTCAGTACTTATTTAGTTGAAAACTCGTTTTCAACTAAATGCTGCTTGTTTTCTGCTTGTGGCGTATGACACTGAGTACAGTTGTAATATTCGTTGTTTAGTTTGCCATCAGCTAACATATGCGATGGGTCCACTGCAGTCGCTTTCATACGTTTAGCTTTAGCAGGGCTGTGACAACTGATACATCCATTTCTCTTTAGCGTGATTGGATAATCTGCCTTGTGTGGGATCATCGGCGGCTGGTGTACAAAAGTACGCTCGATAGATTTTCCACGCTTTGGATAAAGCGGCGCTGGGTCGGCGGCTCGAATATCTGTGATCTCAGACTTACCAAGTGAGCTGATGTTTACCGGCTCTGCTTGAGTGTTCGCTTGCTGACCAGTGCAAGCACTAAGCGCCATCACTAGCGCAGCTAAGGTGAGTAGTTTTTTCATTGGGTGTTCTCCGCCTTTAGGGCAATTCGATTTTGATATTTTCGATTTTTAAACTGGAAAACGCGTTGAGCACAAACATCGATACATCGGCCACATTGAGTGCAATCACTGCTGATTATCATAGGTTGTTTTCCTTTAAGTGCAGGTTTTAAGACCTGTCTTTCAGGGCATACAACAAAGCAATCCATACAGTTGTCACACGCTTTTGCATTGACGGCAGATACCTTTACCGGACTGACTTTGCCGAGTAGGCCAAAGAGTGCACCTGTTGGGCACAAGTGTCCGCACCATGCTCTTTCACTGATAAATAGATCCAGTAAGAAGATAGCTGCTAAGATCCATAAACCGCTGCCAGCGCTAAACAATGTGGCGCGATACAAAATAGGTACAGGGTTAACCCATTCCCATACTGTAAGGCCTGTCAGGACTGGCAGAACGAGCACAAGTGCTAGCAGATAGTAACGTAAGTTTCTAGGCATCTGCGTTGTACGCGGCAAGTTCAGTTTGCGTCGTAACCAGCTTGCAAGATCTGTCACTATGTTCACGGGACAGACCCAGCTGCAAAATACTCGCCCGCCTAGCACTGCATAAAACAAAGCAATAATGGCGGCACCGAGTATGAGGCTAAGCTCGGGTAGATGCCCTGTCAGCAACACCTGCAAGGTGGTAAGTGGATCAGATAAAGGCACCACACCTAAGGCTTCACTGGTAGAGAGGTTGCCTTTAAGCAACCACAATCCTAATAAAGGTGCTAACAAAGGACTAATGGCAAACAGTGCAAAGACACTGACTTGGCTTAGGCGGCGAAGAAATAGGAATTTGTGGGCACGCCACCATCCTAGCTCTTTAATTGCCGCCTTCGCAAAACCATGTGTTGTCGGTTTTTGCTTTAGTGGTTGGCTCATAATGCAAGCCCCTTGTTTAACATCTCAAGTGTGGTGGATTCGGTATTGATATATGTATCGTGTGCTGCCGTTTTACCTAAAGCAACATGAGTCGGTAACACTTTGATCGCAGCTTGCTCTAGCACGCAAGCATGTTCGCATTTACCGCAGCCTGTACAGCTATCGCTGTTGACTGTAGGTAAAAACATGGCGTGATGACCACTACGGGCATTGTGTTGCATATTAAGGGTGATAGCGTCATCAATTAGCGGGCAAACCCGGTAACAAACATCGCAACGTAGCCCTTTAAAGTTCAGGCAATTTTTCTCATCGATAAGTACCGCAATTCCCATTTTAGCGTCTTCAATATCCGTTAAATTGTGATCAAGCGAACCCGAAGGGCAGGCCTTAACACAGGGGATATCTTCACACATCTCACAGGGTATTTTGCGCGCAGTAAAGTAAGGCGTGCCCGTTGGCGCACCCTCAAACCAGCGAGCGAGTTTGAGGGTGTCGTAAGGGCAAGCTTCTACACATAAACCACAACGCACACAGGCCGAGAGAAAATCATCTTCACTTAATGCTCCTGGCGGTCTAATCGCGAAGGGGTCTAATTGAGTTGATTGTTTTGCAACTGCCGTTAATCCCATTCCTAGTAAGCTCATCGCACAGCCTGCTTTTGCCGTGGTGGCTAAAAACTGACGGCGATTAACGCCTTTTGCTTTGAACTTACTTTGATTGACCGTACTCATTTGCTGCCTTTTCTCCGCTTTGCTCAAGCGATTAAGTTAAATTTGTTTGTGAAAGACTTACGCTTTCATCACTTTAACTGGACACTTCTTGAAGTCTGTCTCTTTTGACAGCGGATCCGTCGCATCAAGTATTAACTTGTTGACCAGCTGGCGCGCATCGAAGAATGGCATAAATGCCACGCCTCTTGGTGGTTTGTTGCGGCCTTTAGTTTCAACACGGGTTTTCACTTCACCACGAGGTGAAGCCACAATCACTTCATCACCACGCTTTAGACCACGTGCTTTAGCATCCTCAGGATGCATAAAGATTTGTGCATCTGGGTAGGCGCGATAAAGCTCTGGCACGCGAGCTGTCATCGAACCTGTATGCCAATGCTCAAGTACACGGCCGGTTGATAACCAGATATCATATTCTTCGTTTGGTTCCTCTGCTGCAGGCTCAAAGGGGAGGGCGAAAATAACCGCTTTACCGTCTGGCTTACCGTAGAAGTTAAAGCCTTCGCCAGCCTTAACATAAGGATCGCTACCTTCAACGAAACGGCGTAGGGTTTCTTTGCCATTCACCACAGGCCAACGTGCACCACGGTTTTCATGATAAGTATCAAAGTCCGCTAAGTCGTGTGCATGGCCGCGACCAAACTGGGCATATTCTTCAAATAGTCCTTTTTGTACGTAGAAACCAAATGCATCAGACTCATCATTTAGCTCAGATTTACATTCAGAAGCAGGGAACTTGTCCACAACGCCGTTAGCATAAAGTACGTCGTAAAGTGTCTTGTCAGCGTACTCAGGCTTCTTAGCAATCAGCTCAGCGGGCCATACTTCAGATACCTTAAAGCGCTTTGAAAACTCCATTAGCTGCCACAAGTCAGATTTTGCGCCTTCAGGTGCTTTAACTTGCTGGTGCCACATGTGAGTACGACGTTCAGCATTACCATAAGCGCCTTCTTTTTCTACCCACATTGCCGTTGGTAGAATCAAGTCCGCCGCCATAGCTGTAACCGTCGGATAGGGGTCAGACACGACAATGAAGTTTTCAGGATTACGGAAACCAGGATACATTTCATCGTTAATGTTTGGACCGGCTTGCATGTTATTGGTACACATAGTCCAGTAACAGTTCAGCTTGCCATCTTTAAGCATACGGCTTTGCAATACAGCGTGGAAACCAGGCTTTGGCGGAATAGTGCCCTCTGGTAATTGCCACAGTTTTTCAGCTATTTCACGGTGTTTAGGGTTTGCTACCACCATATCGGCAGGTAAACGGTGTGCAAACGTACCCACTTCACGCGCAGTACCACAAGCAGACGGTTGGCCTGTTAGTGAGAACGGGCTGTTACCCGGCGTTGAAATTTTTCCGGTTAGCAAGTGAATGTTGTACAGCATGTTGTTCGCCCAAACACCACGTGTGTGCTGGTTGATCCCCATGGTCCACAAACTCATCATTTTCACGTTTGGATCGGCGTACGCTTTAGCCATAAGCTCTAGCTTTTCTGGCTCTACACCACTCATTTGGGCTGCGTATTCAAGCGTGTAGGTGCTCACAAACTTGGCGTACTCATCAAAGCTGATTGGCGCAAACTTACCATTACCTGGGTTTTTCGCTTTTTGCTCTAATGGATGCTCTGGACGAAGACCGTAACCGATATCCGTTGTACCTAGAGCAAACTTAGTGTGCTTATTAACGAAGTCTTTGTTTACCGCATCGTTTTGAATGATGTAGTTAGCAATATAGTTAAGAATAACTAGGTCAGACTGTGGACGGAAAACCATGGCGTTATCGGCTAAATCGAAGCTACGATTTTCGTAAGTTGATAATACGTGTACGCGACTTGTTGGGCTGCTCAGACGACGATCTGATAGGCGAGCCCACAAGATTGGGTGCATTTCAGCCATGTTGGCGCCCCAAAGCACAAACTGATCAGCAGCTTCTAAGTCATCATAACAACCCATAGGCTCATCAATACCAAATGTACGCATAAAGCCAACAACCGCAGATGCCATACAGTGACGGGCATTAGGGTCGATGTTGTTAGTTAAGAAACCCGCTTTGTGTAGTTTAGAGGCAGCATAACCTTCCCAAACTGTCCATTGGCCAGAACCAAACATACCAATAGCGGTAGGCCCTTTGGTGTTAAGGGTGTGCTTCCACTTCTCAGCCATGATATCAAACGCGCTATCCCAGCTGATTGGTGTGAATTCGCCTTCTTTATCATATTGACCATCTGTCATGCGCAAAAGCGGTGTAGTAAGGCGATCTTTGCCGTACATGATCTTAGAAAGGAAGTAGCCTTTAATACAGTTAAGGCCTTTGTTCACAGGGCTTTCTGGATCAC
This sequence comes from Shewanella sp. 125m-1, assembly GCF_052977065.1. Taxonomy (NCBI): domain Bacteria; kingdom Pseudomonadati; phylum Pseudomonadota; class Gammaproteobacteria; order Alteromonadales; family Shewanellaceae; genus Shewanella; species Shewanella sp. 125m-1. Next base: position 30,826 of record NZ_JBRILT010000035.1, on the reverse strand, counting down.
CTTTAGTGGCAACGACTTTGCCATTATCTGTACCCACGAGAACGCTACAACCCACGCCACAAAAACGGCAAGGTGCTTTGTCCCACTTGATGCTATCTTTTTGCTCTGCAGCTTCAACTATCTTAACTGGCAGAGTCGCACCGACGGCTGTTGCAGCTGCAACGGCGGCGTTGGCTTTTAGAAACTCGCGACGGCTAATGCTCATGGTGTTCCTCACTCTTCTCTTCAACTGGATCGACTTGGTGATAAATCAGACTGCTATTAATAACGCCTTCTAAGGCGTTTATTGCTTCAACGCTATCGAGGATGGCACGCTGGGTCTCACCTTCAACGGTGACCACAAACTTGCCTTCGTCAGTAACGGCATGTATTTCGGTGCCTGTTAGAGCAGATATTTTGCTCTTAATCTCTGTCACAGCATGGGGCGCGGCATGCACCACTAGACTGGTAATATGAAATTCTTGGCTCATCTTGTTACCTTTTATAATGGGGTAAATAACGCTGTTCTTTAAGTAGTGCAGTTGCTATCTACCAAGGTTGATATCGAGTCTAGACCTCATATATTTTGTGGGTATACCTCACAAGGGGTATTGAGGTTTTTTGTCGACAAAGATCAACTTTTTGATGGTGATCTAGTTCGCAAATTTACCATTAAACACTATAGGCTTGTTTGAATTTCATCCATACGAAATGTTAGCTTGCGCTACATTAAAAACTCAAAATATTCAGAACCTTGGTTAATGATAATTATTCTTGTTTGGCGGGTGGGAATGACAGTTTGTAAGCCGTGTACTTGCCCAATAAAGGCAAAGATTAGTGGTTAATATCCAGTGAGTTCCATATAGCCCAAGCCATTGTGGCTACCCGATATTTTGATCGGGCCTTCCCAGTAAGGGATAGACAGTGGCATGCTTGAGTCGCTATTGAGAGCTTGAGTGTTAAGCTTGATGTTTTCCGAGGGGATCGCTATCTGCCAAGTGACAGGGTAGCGCCCTGACGGGGTTTGCTGCCATGCGGTTGCAGTCATTGATATTTGATCTGTGCTGATGTTATGACCCCTGCCGTCAGGGTACATACGTCTGCCACTATAAAAGTGCTGTTTGTCACCACTGTTATCCCTTAGCTGAAATAACATTAATGCAGAGCCATCATCTAGCTTTAAGGCGAACCAATCCCAGCCCTGCTGAGTTTTTGATAAAAACTGCGAACTCCATTCTCTATCAAGCCAGGCATCACCCGAAACATGAGTGGTTTTACCATCTTGCTCGATAGTGCCTGTGACCTTGATAAAAGGTTGACTATAGTAGTAGCTAGCAACAGTGCCGCTGGCATTTTTACGACTATAGCCTCGCTCGCCTTGCAGTTGAAAAGGCGACTGACTATCTAGGGTTAATTGATAATTAAAGTCAGCAGTGACTACCGACAGTATTGCAGGAAACAGTTGCTCGTTGTCGCTGCGCCATTGCCAACCATCTTGTTGAATAATCAAGGGCGAGGTTTGTGTGCCGGCAAAGTATTGATTACCCCTTGACCACTTTTCTTCGGTTAAATGTAGTTGCTTACTGGTGAGTGCAGTGTGCGACATATATAACTGCTGAGTCTGCCAAGCTGATTGAGTGGCTTTGTTATTGCTGGTTTCATTTTCATCAACACTGGGTGGAGCAAGCGCGATACGAAACTGTGTCCATTGCAGGCCAAGTTCTTCACCTGTGTCTGTTTTTAGATTCGCGGTTAAATACCACCATTCCTGGCGAAAATCATCATGTGCCTGATGGTCCGCCGGAAACGTGAGTGCTACGCCGGGCAACACTGGCGCATAACCTTGAGTATTACCATCTAATAGCTGTCCCATACCGGGTGTACTGCCTGGCTCTGAGTCACAACCGCAGAGTGAAAACAGAAGGAGTAAATAACAGAACAGTTTCATAGTGCTTCCTGTTGTAAGCTGCTAATGAGTGGTTTTCTGGTCTGCCAAAATAGCGGCAATATTACTGCAATCGCACTGGCAATCATGGCGATAACAAGCACTCTAAAGTAGGCCTGCCAGTCCCAAACCATGGCAATACTCCAGCCAAAGGCCTGTAAAGTGACTTTGTTAATCAGTAAATAGCCGAGTAATGCGCCAGTTGGCAGAGCAAGTAAGCAGGTAAATAGTACGATAAGCAGCATTTGGCCACAGACTAAAGTACGTAACTGATAGCGGCTCACTCCAAGGGAGTAAAGCCGCGCTAAGGGCGCTTGCCTTGCTTGAGTTAACATTAGGCAAGCGCTGAAAAGGCCAATTGCCGCGACCACTAAGGTCAAGCTATTGAGTACCAAAGTGATAGAAAAAGTGCGTTTAAAGATCTTAAGTGCGCGCTGCTTTATTTTAGTTTGGTTATACATCTGTGCGGGTGACAGTGGCACCTTTGTTTGCAGTATCAATTCAAGTTCAGTGATATTGTTAGCATAACTAGCTGCAATGCTGGTGGGCTGTGTGGGGAGCTTGAGCTGCTGCCAAGTATGTTGACTTACAATGACCTGACCCAATGGATTACCGTAATCATAGAAGATGGCACCAATGGACAAGGGGGCAAGCGATACCTTGTCAAACTCAGGTAGACTGATTTTATCACCCACATTAAGTTGGTATTTGATTGCCATCGGCTCACTGATCATGAGGTTATTACCACTGAAAAAGTGCTGCCAATGATGATCCGATTGCGCTTTTATCTGGTTGCTGTTTCTGAGTGAATGCGCATCGCGGGTCATTAGGCTGACAGGGGCCTTTTGATAATGGCTATTATGGATCCATTGGCCATATATTGCGGTAACCTTAGGTAGCTCGGCTAATAACGCTTGTGTTTGGGTCACTTTATCGCTGGGTGGGCGGATATACAGGTCGGCATACAGTCTGTCGTCGAGCCAGTGTTTTAAGGTGATTTCAAAACTGCCGACTAAGGTATTCATCGAAATGTTGGCGGTTAACGCCAGTAGCATGGCCATCATCGCCAGCGACAGTGGCGCAATAAGCTCTTTACTTTCAGCCACGGCATACTGCCACAGGCCGTTACGTGTAATACGCTCCACCACCGATAGCCCCATTTGCAGCGCCAGCGGCAATAGCAGTGGTATGGCAATGGTTACTACGCCTAATAATATCAGGCTATGTTGATAATCTTGGGTAAACGGAAACAAAACCGCGCTAATCAAGAGTAGAGAGATCGCGATAAAAAATAGCTTTCTTTGCTGCTTCTTAGCATGACCTTGCTGTTCATAGCGGCTCGCACTACGTGCTAAAGGTTGTTTCGCTAAGGTGGTAAACAGTGGGAAACAAGCAAGCAGGGCGGCAAAGAAAGTCAACCCAACGGCTTGATATAGCCAGCTCCACTGCCAAAGCCCAGGCATCAGCCTTGCGCCATAAAGCTGCTCGAGTGTGAGTGCAATCATAGGTTGTAACCAGTGACTTAACTGCAAGCCAAGAATAAATCCAGCAAGCGAACCGAGCAGCACTAAACTGAACAGCTCGATGAGTAATGCAACCAGTAATGCCCGTTGTGGCACGCCTTGCTGCTGTAATTGCACTAACAGCCTTTGTCGCTTGAGCAGGCTATAGCGCACGCCGTTATAGGCGATAAAGAGTCCGACGACAAATGCCAATAAGCTCATGGCGGTGAGATTTAAGTGAAAACTACGGGTTAAACTGGTGAGGCCTTCACCGTCATCTTGTACGGCAAAATCAAAATGCTCACTCGTCTGCTCATTAAAGGCTTGCTTGACCAGCTCGGTAAGCGTGTCGGCTTGACCAAATAGGGCGATATAGCTTAATTGACCGGGTCGATTGAGTAGCTGCTGTGCAAGAGAGATATCCATTAAAATGGCGTTGCCGAGACCTAGGCTATCATCGAGTGAAATAACATTAAGCGTTTTGCCGTTAAGCTGTATTTCCCCCTTGGGAGCAACGTTGTCGGCAAAGCTTTTACTCATCAAAATATACGGCGCAGCAGATAACAACTTTGCTAAAGGAAGGTTGGCTGATAATAGCGAGCGGTGGCTTTTATCTGGGCTGCTTATCGCCGTGCTTGAGGTGTGATTCTTGTTTTTACTCTGACTCTGAATTGATAAGGCGGCGACTAAATCACTCGCTTGTATATCCCAACGTCTGCCTTGCTCATCGGTGACGGTATCGTTTATTACCGCTAAGGCTTGATTTATACCTGCTTGTTTTAAAGTAAAATAAACTGACTCATCAATTGATTTTTTGCCTGTGATTGGCGTGAGTAATAACTGCGCCCTTTGGCTTAGTAGCTCCGTCGCTTCAGAGTAACTGCGCACTGCGTTTTCATTGGTGGCTCTAACACCAATAAGCAGGGTTACCGCCAGGATAATACCGAGTAAAATAGCCCCCGCTTGCAGAGGCGATTTTAAGTAGTGACGAGCAAACACGCCCAGACTTAAGCGTATCGTTAGGCCAAAACCTGAACCGTTATTTGAGCCGCTACTCATGGATTTGCCCTTGCTCTAGGTGCCAGCGCCTTTTCATAAAAGCGGCGCATTCATTGCTGTGAGTCACCATTAAAATACTGGTTTGTGACTCCTCGGCGAGTTGGGTGAGGAGCGCCATAACTTGCTGACCGGCTTTCTCATCGAGGTTACCTGTCGGTTCGTCGGCCAATAATAGCTGCGGCTTATGAGCGAGTGCGCGCGCAATAGCGACCCGTTGTTGCTGGCCGCCTGAGAGGGTTTCTACATGTCTGTTTTTTACGTCATCAAGCCCAAGCTGGGTAATTAAGTAATCACACCATGGGCTCCATTTCTGTTGGTTCAAGCGCAGTGAAAAAGCGATATTGTCACGAACATTGAGCGGGGTTAGCAGATTAAATTGCTGGAAAACAACACCGAGGTGTTGGCGTCGAAATTGGCTCCACTGTTTATCTTGCCAGAGGGTGGTGTCATTTGAGTTGAGAAACAATTGGCCTTGCTTGATAAATTCAAAACCGCCAATGATGTTGAGTAAGGTACTTTTACCACTTCCGCTAGGACCTGTCAGTGCGACTGTGTCGGCGACATTGAGCGTTAAGTTAATATCGGCTAATACCTGATGATATTTATCACCATCAGTAAAGCCCTTAGATACGTGGTTCAGGCTGACAATTTCTGTACTCATGACTTCCCCTGTTACAAGAACTACTTTCTCTAGCCATAATCAATTTAACATGTTTCATGTGTCATGTTTAATCTTCCCTAGTGATTACGCATTTTGTTATTACGTATTGGTATCTTAATAGGATCGTATCCTTACTGACTTATTTGTTTTTCGGCTCGTAGATAGCAATATTGACTGCAGAATGGACTAAAAACCGACACTGCATTGCTCAATAAATAAACTGGCTTTGTGTTGAATGCTGATGCTTGAGGTGATTTAATGAAGTCGTTATTTCAAGTTCATCATAGAGTTAGTGCCTAATAAGAAGTAAATGGGTCTCTTTTATTCGGTGCAAAGTCACAGCCTTGCCTACACTGTGTTTGAGTGTTTTTGCTAAAGAGCGTGACAGGCCTTTCTAGCAAGATAGTATGGCCGCTCTTTGTTGTAAGCCAATAAAACGTTAACCACTGTGGATTATGGATATGAGCAGACTTCGTTCTTTTCGTAGTAGAATTTTATCGCAAATAGCGCTGCCTCTTATCGCTATTATGACGGTGGTCTTTAGTATTAATGCTTGGCTGAATTATCAAGATGAAGAGCAAGATATCTATGAGCAGCTTGGCCAAAAAGCGCAGAGCGCTGCCCTGCATTTAGAGTATTTCTTAGAAACCGCAGAAACCGATACGCGCTCTATTGCCGATTTTTTGTCTGAAGCGGATGACGATGACTTATACGCTGATGAAATGACGCTTAAACAGCTGCTAACCCGTCGCCTTGATAGGCATGCCGATTTCTACGGCAGTGCCATCGCGTTTAGCAAATTTGCTATTGATAACCGCGAACTGTTTGCACCTTACGCCTATCGAGAAAATGGCAAAGTTTTGACCTTAGACATTGGCGCCGATAGCTACGATTATACCAACGGTGAGTGGGACTGGTGGAGTAAAGCCATCAATGATATCAATGGTTATTGGTCGCAACCTTATGTGGATGAAGGGGCGGGTAATGTGTTGATGGTGAGCTTTTCTCAACCCTTTGGTGAACAGCCCCCTTTCTTGGGCGTCGTGACGGTTGATTTAGCGCTAAATGAAATTCCTAATATGGTTGGGATCTCGCCCAAACGTATCGTTGTTATAGATGAAAAAGGTCAACTTATTTATCATCATAATCAGGGATTGTTGCTGCAAAGAGGTGCAGATAAATGGCTGGCTAAAACAGCTGATAACCAAGGGTTTATCGATTTAGTTAACCGAGGTAGTGCAGGTTATTCCTATATAGAAGACAGCTTAGGAGAACGATATCTAGCCAGCGTTGGGGTGGTACCTACGTTGAATTGGCGGGTGGTGATTATGACCGCTGAAAGTCATCTCCATAACGAGTTTCTTCGTGACTTTTCCTCTTTAAGTCTCAACTTATTGTTACTGTCAATTTTGCTGTTATTAACGGGCTATATAACCTCTCGGCGCTTAACTCGGCCTATTGAAGAGTTAGAAGCGGGGATTGTTGCCTTCGGTGCGGGAAAAACCAAACGGATAAAAAAACCCCACGGAGCTGCCAGTGAAATCGCGACCTTAACCAATAAATTTAATGATATGGCTGAGGTGTTAGAAGAGCGTGAAGAAGCGCTGCTTGATTCTCGCGGTAATCGTTTTGCTAAGTTGATTGATGGTATGAGTGATAAGTCATTTTATTGCTCGGTTGACCCAAGTGGTCAGATAGATCAGGTGAGCGAAGGGGTCGAGAAAGTCTTAGGTGTCTCAGCTGAACTACTCAAACGTAAATATCAGCGTATGTTCTCCGACAATCCCATAAACGAAGTTAATTGGCAGTATATGGACCGAGCATTGCTCGGTGAAAATGTACCGCCACACCAGATAGAGATGATTGATGCTTCGGGTAAATTACGTCATTTAGATGTATTTATGCAGCCGTTATTATCTGACCAAAAAGTGCTGCTTTCGATTGAGATATTATTTAACGATGTCACTGAGCAGTTTTCTGCCGCGGCATGGTCGAATGCGGTACTCGAATCTGCACCAGAGGCGATGCTTATTGTGGATGAGTCGGGCAAGCTGGTGTTTACCAATAGCCGCTGCCAATTGCTATTTGGTTACAGTGAGCAGCAGATGCTGGCGATGTCAGTAGATGAATTGGTGCCAGAGGCAATCCGCGCCAATCATGCCGATTTCCGTTCTCAGTTTGTCGCCGAAGGACGCGACCGAAAAATGGGCTTTGACTCATCCTCTATCTTGATGGCAGTGAAAGCAGATGGGAGTGAGTTTCCGGTTGAAATAAGCCTAGGTTTACTCCCCGTAGATGCCGATGGCAAGCGTCAAATCGCGGCGTCAGTGAGAGATATGACGGTCGAACTTGAAGTCGCTCAGCGTATAAAAGACAGCGAAAATCGCTTTAGAGGTTTAGTCACTAATATTCCTGGCGCTGTTTATCGCACGCGTATTGGTGAGTTATGGGTGATGGAGTATGTCAGCGAAAACATCATCGATATTACCGGGTTTCCTGCATCGGATTTTATTGAGAATGCGACTCGTAGCTTTGTCAGCTTGATTGTTGAACAGGATTTGGCATCCACCAGTCAAACGATAGAAGATGCGCTATTAGCGCATAAAAGTTTTGAAGTGCAATATCGCATAAAACATCGCGATGGCAGTATCCATTGGGTGCATGAAAAAGGTAACGCGATATATGGCGATGATGGGCATGTGCTGTGGTTCGATGGCAGCATCAACGACATTACCAGCAGTAAATTAGCCCAAGAAGAAATTGCCCAATCCCAGCAACAACTTGAGACGATTACCGAGTCTATCCCTAGTACGGTTTACCAGTTACATTGGTGTAGCAATACCGAACGTAAATTTACTTTCCTATCTAACGCATGCATAGCCACTTTAGGTCTTCATCGCGATGAAGTGCTCAATAACTTTGATCAAGTTGCAGAGCGCATCATCAGTGAAGATCATTCACGCATTATTGAGGCATTGGCGGGTAAAAGTAGTAAGGGTTTACGCTGGACCGAAGAGTTTAGGTATCGTCATCCCATCGGTGATATTCGCTGGCTACAGGCTGGTGCTCACGGCAGTGTACTCGCCGATGGTTGCATTACCTGGAACGGCTATTTAATGGATATTACCGATCGTAAGAAAATCGATAAAGAGCTCGAGGATCGCGAAGCTCACTTTAGGGCATTATTTGATAATGCTGGGATCGGCATTGTCAATGTTGATGAACGCGGGAGCATACTCGACTGTAACGAGCAATTTAGTCAATACATGCAAGTGGCGACGTCTGAGCTCAAAGGACGTTCTTTCTTTGACTATCAATACAGCGAAGATCGTGATGATGCCAAGGCCTTGTTCCGGGAGCTTACTGAAAATGGTAATGACAGCATTACCACCGAAGTGAGGTTACTAAACGATTCTGGCGAGTTAATGTGGATGGATCTCACTTTGACCCGATTACAAGATAAACAGGGCGAGTCAAAGTCAGTCGTGCTATCGATGGCTGATATTACTTCGCTTAAGCAGCTATCGGTTGAGCTGCAGCAGGCTAAGGACAGTGCTGATGCAGCCAGTAAGGCTAAGAGCGACTTTTTGGCGAATATGTCCCATGAAATTCGCACTCCGATGAATGCCATTATCGGCATGTCCCAGCTTTGCTTACAAACCCATCTTGATAAAAAACAGCTGAACTATGTCGAGAAAATAGATCGAGCCTCTCAATCTTTACTTGGCATTATCAATGATATTTTGGATTTCTCTAAAATTGAAGCCGGAAAACTGGATATCGAATCCGTACCCTTTCAGCTCGATACCATGCTCGAAGATCTCAGTGACATGTTCTCAGCGAAAGCGGCAGACAAGCAGCTAGAGTTATTGTTTGCGGTTGCTCCCAACATTCCTAGGCATTTAGAAGGTGATCCGCTGCGTTTAAGCCAGGTGCTGATTAACTTAATGAATAACGCCATTAAGTTCACTGAGCAGGGTGAAATTCTGCTGTCTATTAGCCAGCTCGCACAGGCTGACGACGACATATTACTCAAGTTTAGTGTGCGTGATAGTGGCATCGGGCTGACAGAAGAGCAGCGCAATAAACTGTTTAAATCATTTAGTCAGGCCGACACGTCAACCACACGTAAGTATGGCGGCACAGGGTTAGGCTTGGCCATTAGTAAACAGCTGGTGGAATTGATGGGCGGCGAAATTGGCGTCGATAGCCAGTTTGGAAACGGCAGTACTTTCCACTTTACAGTGCGCTTAAATATTGCGGATAAAAAACTACTCAAAGTCAGTCAAGAAGTCGAAGGCATGCGGATCTTAGTTGCTGATGATAATGCAACTGCGCGAGATATTTTACGCTCAACCTTAGAGAGCATGGGCTTTGAAGTCGACACGGTTAGAAGTGGTTTTGAAGCGGTAGAGCGCTGCAAGAATCAAGACTACCCGGTGGCATTAATCGACTGGTTAATGCCAGAGATGAACGGTGTAGAGGCGGCGACTAAAATCATATCTGAAAACAGTAATCCGCCTAAAGTGTTACTGGTTTCTGCCCACGCTAATGAGGCGTTCATCGAGCAGATAGAGCAAAGTGATATTGCAGGTTATATCACTAAGCCTATCAGTGCTTCGCGTTTGCTCGACGGTATCATGCTATCGCTAGGCAAGAATGGCGCCATGCCAGTTAGGCGCAAGGGCTGTGATGTTAATCAGCAGTTGCTGGCACAATTGCAGGGTAAGCGCATCTTATTGGTTGAAGATAATGAGATGAATCAGGAGGTGGCAACAGAGTTTCTTGAGCAAGTCGGAGTGGTGTTATCGATTGCAGAAAATGGTCAAGTTGCCCTAGACAAACTCGCTCTACATACCTTTGATTTGGTGTTGATGGATTGCCAAATGCCAGTCATGGATGGTTATCAAGCCACTCAAGAACTCAGAAAAATCCCACAACTTGCCAACTTACCTGTGATTGCCATGACCGCAAATGCAATGGCTGGGGATCGTGAGATGTGCCTGCGCGCCGGTATGAATGATCATATTGCCAAACCGATTGAGGTGTCGCTGCTTTACACCACTTTGCTTGAATATTTGGGCGAGGGTAACAGTGAATTTACCCCTGCCGATTTTACAGCAAGAGTTGTAGGCGACGCGGTGCTGTTTTGGCCACAGCATCAAGCATTAGATATCGATAAAGGCCTCCAGCTGGTGCAGAATTCGGTGCGCTTATATCGCAGGATTTTTGAGCGCTTTTATCATGGTCAAATCCATACGGCTGAACAAATAGATCTCGCCTTAAGCCAGGGAAAAAGCAATGATGCGATTCGATATGCGCATACGTTAAAAGGGGTTGCTGGTAATTTGTGTTCGCCCCAACTTGTAGAGCTTGCTAAGCAAATAGAATCCAAGTTACTCGACTCAACGACTGCAGATATTAACGCTGAATTAGTAGAACTTGGCGAACTTATCGACTCGATTTGTAACGCCATTGCAAAATGGTTATCACGCCTTGAGCAAGATGATGTAAAGCTGCCAGAAAAGAGTAAGACCTTATTGTCTGAAGCAGAGTTGGCAACTGCAGTGCGTGAGTTATTAACTATGCTAGAAGAGGCGGATTCAGACGCCGTGGATAAAATGACTGATATTCGCGAGCAGGTTTCGGAGCCGGTGTGGCAAAAAATGAGCCCAGCGGTAAACATGGTCAACAGTTACCAATTTGATGAGGCCGCGGAGCTTATTGAAGCACTGTTTAGCACTGAATAATGCTTCTTTGACGGGATAACCGTTTAGCACTCAATAATGCCCTTTGACGGGGTAACAGTTTAGCAAATAGATTGATAAATACGCCTCTTCAATGAGCACTAAAAGGAGAACGGGTTTAATGGATAAAGCCACCATTTTAGTAGTGGATGATACCCCTGAGAATATTGATATTTTGGTGGGGATCCTAGGCGGAGATTATAAAGTGAAGGTGGCCATTGATGGCCCTAAAGCGTTGGCTTTAGCGGCTAAAACCACACCGGATCTTATTCTTCTTGATGTGATGATGCCGGGAATGAATGGCTATGAGGTGTGTAAACGGCTTAAGCAAGATCCATTAACCTGCCATATCCCAGTGATATTTGTGACCGCTCTCGCCGATGTTTCCGACGAAACTCAAGGGTTTGAGCTAGGCGCAGTTGATTACATCACTAAACCTGTTAGTGCACCCGTTGTGAAAGCGAGGGTAAAAACTCATTTAACCTTGTATGATCAAAAACGTCTGCTCGAACAAGAAGTGAAAGTGCGTACAAAAGAGTTAGAAGAGACTCGTTTTGAAATCATTCGTCGCCTTGGCCGGGCTGCAGAATATAAAGATAATGAAACTGGCCTGCATGTTATAAGAATGAGTCATTATGCTCGATTGTTGGCGATAGAGTCTGACCTGCCCGATAAGTATTGCGAACTTATTTATAACGCAGCACCTATGCATGATATCGGTAAAATAGGCACGCCTGATTCTATTCTAAAAAAGCCTGGAAAACTGGATGAGGATGAATGGATTGAGATGCAGCGCCACGCCGAAATTGGAGCTGAAATCATTGGTGATCACAATGACCCCCTGCTAGAAATGGCCCGTCGAATAGCATTAACGCATCACGAAAAGTGGGATGGTAGCGGTTATCCTAATGGATTAGTGGGAGAAGAGATCCCGATAGAAGGTCGCATTGTAGCAATCGCGGATGTGTTTGATGCATTAACTTCTATCCGCCCCTATAAAAAAGCATGGAGTGTGGAAGAAACGGTTGCACTCATTGAGAGCGAGGCGGGTAAACAGTTTGATCCTGAGTTGGTGGAACACTTTAAACAGATAATTGATGAGGCAATTAAGATCCGTGATGCCCACAACGAAAGTGAGTAGCATTGAGCCTATGGTAAAGATTGCTGAGCATTAAATATAAAAGGCGCATAACGCGCCTTTTTTCGGTCTATTTGTTACTGCCTACACTGATAAAAAGCGACTGCAGAACTGATAGTGATTACTATGAGTCTTGCTCTTCTAGCGAGTAAGGCAGTGCAATTAAGCTCAGTTCAGAGCCAGCATCGGCAGCAACTCTTAACTTAGCATCGAGCTGGGTATCGTTGGCTAATACTGCAGTTAACAACACTTGCTCGCCACGCTGTACAGATTCGATGATAGTCCCCGCACGGCGGAAGCCTTCATCATCTTCTAGTGCAATCTCAAGTTGGCTTTCATTGGTTAATGGCGCTGTTACGGTACCGCTAACAATATAAAGTGCGCGTTTGTTACCACCGCGATACTTCATTCGAGCAATGGTTTCTTGGCCCATGTAGCAGCCCTTGTTAAAGCTGATGCCATTGACCGCCTGTAAATTACACATCTGCGGTACAAATTGACCTTGATGATTAGCGCCTAAATTAGGGTATCCAGCAGTGATTTCAAGGGCTTGCCATGCGCTAGCATCGAAAATTGGCTGCTCAATATGATTAAGTAATGACGACGCTTGGCTTTGCTCAATCGCCACGATATAGCGACCTGAGTCATGGATAATCATGCCGTTATCGATCTGAGTTAGCTCATTATTTAGCTCACCAAATTGCGCAGTTAACCAAGCCTGAGCTTGCTCTCCTGCCACGCCTAGCAATAACCATGCATCAGTGACGTCGCTTAGCTCAGCCTTACTAAATACTGCGTATTTTTGCAGTTGCGGTAGATCCAGTGCCAAGGTGTCTTTTGGCATCATTAAGAAAAGGGTGTCACCTTTAGCGAAGGTTCTAAAGCTGGCCAGCATCTTACCTTTAGGATCACAATGAGCGCCCCAGCGCCATTGGTCGCTTTCAAGCGAGCTGATATCGGTGGTCACTTGGCCGTGAATGAAGCTGCGGCCTTGCTCTCCAGTGACAGAGATTAAGCCTAAGTGTGTTAATTCAGAAAAAAGCAGTTCAGGCTGTTGTCCATTAAGAGGCCAAGTTGGCTGAGAAGTTGACAGCGTCATAAGAGGATCCAAGAATTAAACCAATAAGGACAATGATTGTACCGCTAAAATCTTACTGCGCAAGCGCAGCAGTTCAAACTCATTGCTATCATCAAGACAAAACAAAGGCCGTATAATGTGATTATACGGCCTTATTCAGTGCAGCTTGCTAAAGGACTAGACGTTCAACTTCAGTTAGTGAATTAGACGTTCTTGACCTTTAATGAACTTTATTAGTGAAGCAATCGAGTTCTAATCGTGCCTTCAATAGCTTGCATCTCTATTAGCGCTTCGTCAGCCTTATCAGAATCGACTTCCATCACCACGTAACCAATTTCAGCCGTGGTTTGTAGATACTGAGCAGCAATGTTAATGCCTTTTTCTGCAAACGCGGAGTTAATCTGGATCAAGATCCCCGGACGGTTACGGTGAATATGCAGTAAGCGCGAAGTACCAGAGTGTTGAGCCAGTGACACTTCAGGGAAGTTCACCGCTGTCATGGTTGAACCATTATCTGAGTATTTAGCTAGTTTGCCAGCGACTTCGATACCGATGTTTTCTTGAGCCTCTGCCGTACTGCCGCCCACATGTGGAGTGAGTATGACATTGTCTAGGCCGCGTAGTGGGCTGACAAACTCATCGTCATTAGATTTAGGCTCAACAGGAAACACGTCGATGGCGGCGCCAGCAAGGTGTTGCTCTTTTAGTGATGCCGCTAACGCATCGATATCAACCACTGTGCCGCGAGAGGCATTAATTAAAATGCTGCCTTTACGCATAGAAGCTAGCTCTTCATAGCTAATCATCTCTTTTGTCTGTGGTGTTTCAGGTACGTGTAGGCTCACCACATCGGCAATCGATAGCAGTTGCTGTAGTGAGTGCACTTGCTGTGCATTACCCAGCGGCAGTTTATCTTCAATATCAAAGAAGACAACGCGCATACCCAAGGTTTCAGCAAGAATACCTAGCTGAGTGCCAATATGGCCGTAACCGATAACCCCTAAGGTTTTACCGCGAGCCTCATAGCTTCCTGAAGCGCTTTTTAGCCAGCCGCCACGGTGAGCTAGCGCATTACGCTGTGGGATCCCACGAAATAACATGATGATCTCACCGAGTACGAGTTCAGCTACGCTACGCGTATTTGAGAATGGTGCGTTAAATACAGGGATCCCCAGTTTTTCAGCTGCAGCGAGACTGACTTGGTTAGTACCAATACAGAAACAACCAATGCCAACGAGTTTGTCGGCTTGGGATAATACGTCTTCAGTCAATTGGGTACGGGAGCGGATACCAATAAAGTGGGCATCTTTAGTCGCTGAGGCTAATTCGTCTCCAGCGAGTGATGCTTTGTGATATTCAATGTTGGTGTAACCCGCACGTTCAAATACATCTACCGCAGATTGGTGGACGCCTTCCAACAGCAGGATCTTAATTTTATCCTTGTCCAGCGAATGTTTCGCCATGATTTATGTACCCTTTTAGTTTATATGTATTATGTATACTTAGTGCCACCGCAGAGACGACTAAACTCTACGTTGTAGGAGTGGTTTGGGTATAGACTGTCAATGTACTAAGGACTGCAAAGCCTTCACAACTGATATTTACTTCGAAAGCGTAACAGAGGTAACAAAGTATCACTTTTTTTACTGACTGTGGAGGGCTAGATGGCTAAAGTGTTTATTCTTAATTTAGAACAATATGGTATATGAGGGCGATATTTTGAATAAAAGCGCTGTGTGGCTAGTGATATTCTTCGCAGTATTAATCTGGTCAGGTATTAATCCTAAAGATCAATTTACCTGGTTTTTAGAGGTTGCACCGGCCTTAATTGCATTACCTATTCTGATCTATACCCGCAATAGTTTTGCTTTAACGAGTTTAGCTTATGGCTTGATTTTGATTCACTGCATCATTTTGATGGTGGGTGGACATTATACCTATGCTGAAGTGCCGCTATTTGATTGGATTAGCGACTGGACGGGCGCTCAGCGTAATAACTACGACAAAGTCGGCCATTTTGCTCAAGGTTTTATTCCGACTATTTTGGCCCGCGAGGTATTTATACGTCTCAGTGTTGTTAAGTTAGGTGCTTGGTGTAACTTTCTAGCTATCTGTTTTGCTTTAGCATTCTCTGCTTTCTATGAACTTATAGAGTGGTGGGTTGCGGAGCTGACCGGTGAAGATGCCGAAGCGTTTTTAGGCACCCAAGGGTACGTATGGGACACGCAGTCTGATATGGCAATGGCGCTAGTGGGGGCAATATCAGCCATTCTGTTGCTTAGCCGTTTGCATGATAAGCAGTTGAGCACAAAACTTAGTCAGTAAAAATCATAGTCAGTAAAAATCATAGTCAGTAAAAATCATAGTAGGCTTGCTGGCTATACCAGTTTACCTAGGCATAGACTAGGTAAACTCTGTATACTTCTGCTGCTTATAACGAGTTACATGATGTGGCTCGGGCCAATATTTAAAATCGTGCTTTCGTTCTAAAGCTAACAAGCGTTAATCTGTTCTGGGAATGACTTCAGGATCTAGATTTTAGTTTGTTCTATTTAACGGACAGGCAAAACTTTTCAGGGAGGAAAGTGATGAGAAAAATTGACGAAGTCGTCTTTCTGCATCAAATGGCGTCCCCTTGTCATTTGGCAATACTTGCAGAGTCAATCGGATTAAAAACTCGGGTTATCTCTAATGTAGAACAGCTTGAAGCCAATAGTAGTGATAACTGCTTTTATCTGGTTTCTCAACAAGGTGCAGCGCTCGATATTAATGGGATTCCGTTGGTGGCGACTCAATTGGTCAAGCATGTTCCTGTAGCGCTTTATCATGTCGAACGAGAAGGTATTGCTGCAGAAGCTGCATTGCTGCAAGGGATCCGTGGTCTACTGTTTTTGAATGAACGTATGGACCTGCTGCTAACTGGCTTACGTAAGATGTTAGCCGATGAGTTATGGTTCGATAGGCCGTTGATGAGCAGTGTATTGCGTCAATTAGTCAGCAAAATGGATGTACCTGAAGCCTTGACCAGTGAAGAGTCGGAATCACTTGAGGTGCTAACTAATCGTGAGAAAACCATTATTCAATTGGTATCGAGTGGCGCACGCAATAAAGAGATCGCAGGTAAGCTGAGTATTAGCGAGCATACGGTTAAGGCACATATCTCTTCTATATTTAGAAAAACTCAAGCGAGAAATCGTGTAGAACTGCTGCGCTGGGCACAATCATTCCAGAGCCAACTTAATCTATATGCATTGAACTAATGAATTTATCAGTATTGAGCATAAACTCACACGACTAACGTTACTCTGAACATCGCTTTGAACTGTAGTGGTATAGTTAATTTTAACATAGCTCTGAGCATGGTCAGGCTTAATTTAAGCTCGTTA
The DNA here is from genome assembly GCF_052977065.1 of Shewanella sp. 125m-1. Taxonomy (NCBI): domain Bacteria; kingdom Pseudomonadati; phylum Pseudomonadota; class Gammaproteobacteria; order Alteromonadales; family Shewanellaceae; genus Shewanella; species Shewanella sp. 125m-1. The sequence goes on along the minus strand of NZ_JBRILT010000035.1, from coordinate 14,331 downwards.
ACACTGTATCGGAAGCGCTAAAGCTCACCTTTTAGGCGTGTTTTGGCGTCCGACTTCTGCACTCAGTGACCTTACAAGCGAACAAGCATTACATCATCCATTCACCTTAAATACGTTTGCTAAAAACACGCTAAGATTTAATCTCCGCTTAATATCTAGCATTTTTAATAGGTGCGTAAGTAAGAGTTTGCGTTAAACACTAAGTTAGCCATCAAATATGATAATTTTTAGTCATTAGTAAAGTTATAAACTTTCAGTTTTGTATTTTTTGGATCTGAAATTAGTCATTTTGTGACTAATTAAGCTTTGTTCTTGCGAGTGAAACCTTTGGCTTTGTTGTTGCTTTAACTGGCCACGTGTGCCATTCCTGTTGGGTTTGCGTATTATTTATGTTTTAAGGTTATTTCTATTTATATGCTTTTCTACCGTTTCGATTCAATTAGCTGCTCTAACCGATAAAAACTCAATTTATCTTCGTCAATCTCAGCCAATTTCCTTGCAGCAAAATACTGCCTGTATACACTGCCGTCATATCAAGATTTAAATGGTAATAAATGTATGGAAGTTTTCATCAGTTTGTTCGGCATGTTCTGTCTTATAGGATTAGCGGTAGCGCTATCTGAAAATAGAAAAGCAATTAATCTTAGAACTGTACTCGGCGCATTGGCGTTTCAAGTCGCCTTTGGTGCATTCGTTATGTATGTTCCTATGGGGCAGGCGGTGCTTGATGGTGCATCAAATGGTGTGATGCACGTTATCGGCTATGCGAATGAAGGCTTAGGTTTTTTATTTGGCGACCTTGCTAAGTTTGGTGTTGGCTTTATCTTCGTGATTAACGTGCTATTTGTGGTGGTATTTATTAGCTCGTTAATTGCCGTACTTTATTACCTCGGCATTATGCAATGGGTTATTGGCCTTATCGGTGGCGGTTTATCTAAGCTACTGGGTTCTAGCCGCGCAGAATCATTGTCAGCAACAGCCAATATATTTGTAGGCCCAATCGAAGCGCCATCTATGGTGCGACCTTTCGTTAAGCATATGACTCGTTCAGAGTTGTTTGCGGTAATGACGGGGGGCTTAGCGTCTGTGGCTGGCGGCACCATGATTGGTTATATCCAGATGGGTGTTGACGTTAAATACGTACTGACTGCCGCGTTTATGACGGCGCCTGCTGGTCTACTGTTTGCCAAATTGATGTGGCCAGAGACGGAAACCCCGCTAAACGACATCAAGAAAGTGATGGACGATATGACTGACAAGCCAGCTAACGTGCTTGATGCCGCAGCTAATGGTGCGGCAATGGGTATGCAGCAAGTACTGTCGGTATCTGCACTGCTATTATCGTTTGTCGCACTTATCGCCATGGTCAATGGCATGCTAGGCGGTATCGGCGGCTGGTTCGGTATCGAAGACCTAACCATGCAAGCTATCTTAGGTTACATACTTGCCCCACTAGCATGGGTGATGGGCGTGCCTTGGAGCGAAGCAACACAAGCGGCATCATTTATCGGCCAAAAGATGGTGATTAACGAGTTCGTCGCTTACATCGATTTCTTAAAAGTGGCTGATCAGCTATCAGAAAAGACGCAAATCATTATCAGTTTCGCATTGTGTGGTTTTGCCAATATAGGCTCTCTAGCCATGGTGATTGGCGGCCTAGCTGCACTTTGCCCTGAACGTCGTCACGACTTAAGTGCATTAGGTATGAAGGCGCTTATTGCGGCGGCTTTAGCTAACCTAATGAGCGGTACTATTGCAGGTTTACTTTATAGTTTAGCGAGTTGATCCGCTGGGTAAACAACCTATTTTTTAGTTAGTTTTTTAATGAGAAATGCTTGTTTAATAGCGCAAGCAAGCATTTAATTTTGAGTAAGGAAAGTATCATGACTCCACATATCAATGCCGCTGATGGCGCATTTGCTAAAACCGTATTAATGCCTGGCGACCCACTACGAGCTAAATACATTGCTGACAACTTTTTAGACAATGCAGTGCTCGTGACTGACGTTCGTAATATGTTGGGTTATACCGGTGAATACAAAGGTAAGAAGATCTCTGTAATGGGTTCTGGTATGGGTATTCCATCAATTTCAATCTATGCCAAAGAGTTGATCACCGAATATAGCGTTCAAAACATTATCCGTATCGGTTCATGTGGCGCAGTAAGTAACAAAATCAAGTTGATGGATGTAGTGATGGCGATGGGCGCGAGTACTGACTCTGCGGTTAACAGAACCCGTTTTGCAGACACCGATTTTGCTATGATTGCCGATTTTAACTTGCTAAAGCGTGCTGCTGACTCAGCAGAAAAGTTAGGTGCTAACTACCACGTGGGTAACCTGTACTCTTCTGATCTGTTCTACAGCAGTGATGAGAACCGTTACGACTTGATGGAAAAGTACGGCATTTTAGGTGTCGAAATGGAAGCCGCTGGTCTTTATGGTGTTGCCACTGAATTTGGTGCTAACGCATTGGCTATGATGACGGTAACTGATCACCTGCGCCAGGGGTTGCACCTAACGGCAGAAGAGCGCCAGCAAACACTAAACGATATGATCAAGCTCACGTTAGATGCAGTGGAAGATCTTCTTTAATAAAGAATTAAGTTTAGCAAGATAGGCTGCGCGATCACTAACAAGCAAAGAAACATAGAACAGCTTATCTCTTTACCCTCTGGCCCGCGATTATGCACACTAAGTTGGACGTTTCTAGCGTAATCGACAAAAAATATTAAGTATTCTCGCGGGCCAACTTTAACTCTTCACTCTTACTCTGTAAGCCAACATCATATCAAACGATCGTAAATACACATCCTGCTCGACAATACTTTCTATGCCTGTTTAAACCACTCATCTTACAGGTTTAAAGATCCTGCCTGACAAAGTAGACTGTGCCCAGTAATAAGTATAAACAACAGCTAATAACAACAGCTAACAACAACTAATAACAACAGTGGAAGCACAATATGTCGATTTGGTTTAAGCCTGTCAGTTTGGAAGTATGCGCGAAAATGGATGCGGGGATGCATGGAAAAGGCACGCTAATGCAAACAATGGGGATCACTATTTCTGAAATCGGTGATGACTATATGAAGGCCACTATGCCGGCAACCCCAGCAGTACATAACCCACTTGGTATAGTTCATGGTGGGGCGAACGTGGCCCTAGCGGAAACGGTAGCCAGTTATGCAGCTAACTTCGCGGTCGACTTTGAAAACTATTATTGCGTTGGCCAAGAGATTAACGCCAATCACTTAAAAGCTTCGCGTAATGGCATTCTTACCGCCACCGCAAAAGCGATCCACTTAGGCAAACGTAGCTCAGTGTGGGAAGTGCTAATCCATAACAGTGCCGGTGAGTTATGCTGTATCTCTCGCATGACTGCAGCTGTAGTGAAACGCTAAAGACTAAAGACTAAAGACTAAAGACTAAAGACTAAAGACTAAAGACTAAAGACTAAAGACTAAAGACTAAAGACTAAACGGACAGAGGCTTTAAACTACGGCTTAGTCGTCGCTATAAAAGGTGTTGTTTCAACGCCGTGCCAGTGAGCGATGCTTTATTGCAAGATCACTCGCATGACTGCAGCTGTGGTTAAGCGCTAAAGACTAAACGGACAGAGGCTTTAAACTACAGCTTAGTCGTCGCTATAAAAGGTGTTGTTTCAACGCCGTGCCAGTGAGTGATGCCTTATTGCAAGATCACTCGCATGACTGCAGCTGTGGTTAATCGCTAAACTTTTATTCGGCTAGGGGCTGTTTTAATGGCTGATTTTTGCGCATACTTATTGCACATTCAAGTTATGTTTGCTGCATAACTTGGTTCGACAAAAACCAATGAGGATAGCGCATGGATAACGCAACAATATGGGAATGGGTCGGCTATCTAGCGTCGGTTGTCGTCGCGATATCGCTAATGATGTCAAACATCAAAAAGCTTCGTTGGTGGAACCTTATCGGAGCGGCGTTATTTGTAGCCTATGGTTTAGCTATTGATGCGATTCCGGTGGCATTGGTTAACTTCTTTATTGTGCTTATCGACGCCTATTATTTGGTGAAGTTGTACAAAGCTGATTCACATATAAAAGACTCTACTGAGCTATAGTCTACAAACTCTAATTTACAGAGCTTTAAAATAGCTTTGATACACTAATACACAGTTCATTGAGGAGGAAATAAGCTGTTTTCCTCCATTTTTACAAATGTAAATCACGTTAAAACGCTTAATTTAAACCACTTCTACTGTTTTTCATCAGCTTAAATCGCCATTGGTAGCATTTAACGCTTACATCTTTGCTACCCGGTAGTGATTAAATTCAAACATTTCATTTATTGATTAGTATCAATGTTGTTATTCATTTTCAACATTACTCTGCAACGCCTTAATTCAGTTGCAGTTTACTCCTGTCTTAATTTTTCCATTTATATTGTTTTAGCTACCCATTCTTAATCTGTTATTTGATTTAAGGTTATCTGTTTTAATCGTTTTAATGTTTTTGGTTGTGAGCCTATTATCTGTTCATCGACATACGGCATCTATGCCATATCGCCATATCGCCATAGCGTATCGCACATTGCACATTGGGGATAAACCATGGCCACACTATTTGATTTAATTGAAACTTGGCTCGAGTCCAGCCAAGATTAAGGAATACTTTATGAGTCAGCAAAATCGAGTTCTTACTGCACAAAACGGCGCACCTATTAGTGATGACCAAAACTCACTATCAGCAGGAGAGCGTGGTCCGCTGCTACTTCAAGATTGGCATCTAATTGAGAAGCTTGCACACTTCAACCGTGAGCGTATTCCAGAGCGTATCGTGCATGCAAAAGGGACTGGGGTTTATGGTACATTTACGCTGACTCGAGACATGAGTGAATTTACTCTAGCAGACCACTTCAATGGTGTGGGCAAGCAGACTGAAACCTTTGTACGTTTTTCAACGGTAGGTGGTGAGATGGGCTCTGCTGATGCAGAACGTGATCCTCGCGGCTTTGGTTTACGTTTTTATACCGAGCGTGGTAATCACGATATCGTAGGTAATAACACGCCAACGTTCTTCTTGCGTGATGGTATTAAGTTCCCAGATTTTATCCATACTCAAAAGCGTAACCCACAAACAAACCTTAAAGATCCCCATGCGATGTGGGACTTCTGGGCGCTAAACCCTGAAGCTATGCATCAGGTGACAGTCTTAATGTCAGACCGTGGAATTCCAGCTAACTACCGTCAAATGCACGGCTATGGTTCGCATACATTCTCTTTTTGGAATGCAGCGGGTGAGCGTTTCTGGGTTAAATTCCACTTTAAGACTAAGCAGGGCATCGCGAACTTAACGGCGGAGCAGGCAGATATTCTTAAAGGTATCGATCCTGATTCATCGCAGCGCGATATGCTTGCTGCAATTAATGATGGTAACTTCCCTAAGTGGGCGGTAAAAGTACAGATCATGCCAGAAGCTGAGGCGAATACTTATAAGATCAACCCGTTCGATTTGACTAAAGTATGGTCGCATACCGATTATCCACTGATTGAAATTGGTGAGCTTGAGCTTAACCGTATGCCGCAAAACTACTTTGCTGAAGTTGAGCAAGTGGCGCTAGCACCAAGTAACTTAGTCCCAGGTGTGGGCGCCTCACCAGATAAGATGTTACAAGCACGTTTGTTTGCTTATGCTGATGCCCAGCGTTACCGCATAGGCGCTAACTATAACCAGCTACCGGTTAACTGCCCACATGCAACGACGGCAAACCATCACCAACGCGCTGGCGCAATGGCCGGCACACAATGCCCATTCTCTGGTGGTCAGACTGGTGGTGATGCGAGCAGCAACTATGGTCCAAATAGCAATAACGGTCTGCAAGACCAAGCACAATTTGCCGAGCCACCACTGCGTTTAGACGGTGAAGCAGACCGCTATAGCCGTTATGACCAAGATGACTTTAGCCAAGCGGGCGACTTATACCGTCTTCTACCTGAAGATGAAAAAGCGCGATTGATTGCTAACATCGTCGGCAGCTTGAGTGTAGTGAATGAAGCAACGCAAGCTAAGATGGTTGAGCACTTTAGCGCTGCCGATAGCGATTACGGCCAGCGAGTCAAAGCGGCGTTGAAAGTAGGGTAAAGCTGAAAAGGTTCTAGGAAAAAGCAGGCCCTAGGTTCTAGGAAAAGCTAAGAAAGATCCTAAGGACTGAACAAGCATAAAGTTAAAGGCAAGACAGCAGATACTGTTTTGCCTTTTTTGTTTTGATAGAAGCTAAAAAGCCTAGAGCACTCGCAAGCTCGTTGTTAGGTCGCTTTGCGGCGAGAGCGGACTTCGCCCTGCTATACCATCAAAAGATGGCATTGCGTTTCTCAACGTAGGTTGGGCTTTAGCCCATCAGTTTATATAGCCTTAATCATGCTAATAAATTTGACGGCATAAATGCCGACCTACAATTGGTTTTTCCTCAGTCAGCTCTGTTTTACTAACATCAAACATCAAACATCAAACATCAAACATCTTTGATGTAGGTTGGGCTTTAGCCCATGAGTTTATATAGCCTTAATCAAGCCAATAAATTTGACGGCATAAATGCTGACCTACAATTGGTTTTTCCTCAGTCAGCTCTGTTTTGCTAACATCAAACATCAAACATCAAACATCAAACATCAAATATCAAACATCAAATATCTTTGATGTAGGTTGGGCTTTAGCCCATCAGTATATAGCCTTAATCAAGCCAATAAATTTGACGGCATAAATGCCGACCTAAAATGATGATTTGCTATAGCTTTTCCTTGAACCTAGGACCTTGAACCTAGGTCATAGGACCTATGACCTATGACCTAGAACCTAGAACCGTCTTAGCTTTAACTTCCTAAAATACTAAGGTCACGACACCAAGTAACGCAAACAAGACGGCGCAGCCGCGGTGGATCCAATTTAACGGTAATTTCTCTGCGCTGAAGTGCCCAGCGATGACAACGGGCACATTGGCAATCAGCATGCCCAAAGTGGTTCCCATCACAACCATGGCTAAGGCGTCATACTTAGCCGATAACACAACGGTGGCGATTTGGGTTTTATCGCCCATTTCGGCAATGAAAAACAGCACAAAGGTGGCGAGGAACGGCCCCATCGCATAAAAGCGGCTCTCTTCGGCATCGACTTTATCGGGAATGAGTACCCACAGGGCGATAGCAAAAAAGGATGCGGCAACAAGATAGCGTCCTACTTCAGGGCTTATCCAGGATATGGCCCATTGACCGAGCCAAGCTGCAGCAAAATGATTGACCAGCGTCGATAGAAAAATACCCAGAATAATGGCAGTTTTGTTTTTAAAGCGTGCGGCTAAAATTAGCGCGAGTAGTTGCGTCTTATCGCCGATTTCAGCAATAGCAACAGTGAATGTTGATGCGAGCAGTGCTTCCAAGAGGTATTCCTATATGGGGATAGCAATTCTAAGCACTGCAACTCTTCCCCAAATTAAGAGGTGCGGTGCTCAGGTCTTGCTGGGCAAACTCAACGGCTAGTGCACATTGAGCAGCTGTATGTACCATGGCATCTGGCCAATTATGTTGATACATACTCAGTAGAAGACTTAAATCATTGTGAGTCATTCTACTGATAGCTACTCCCCTGAAGCGGAGGCGGCATTATAGCGATTGCGTTGTATTTTTCAACGCCGTTGGCGTGGAAATAGCCTATATTTTTGTGAAAATTAGCAGCGGGTCAGCCTAGTGTTGCTTAAGTTTTGTGTGCAAGTTAATAACTCGTGCCAAGTTGGTTTTTAGTGGCTTAGATGGCTTGCTAGCAAGGGACGCAGCTGGTAATGTCAACTCAGTCAATTTTAGAGTAGAGCCGTAATGAAGCAATTCACACTGTATTTTCCACGATTTATCCAGCCTCAGTGGCTATGTTGATAAGGTGAATACACGTATTATTTAACTAGCCGTTGGGGCCAATTGGAATCGCAAGGTCGATGATGACCAGATTCGATTGGGGGCTGTTAATGTTATTGTTAACTTGCAAAATCCTCTCCCTCAAAGTCGTTCTAAATCTGACCTACAAAAATAAATTATAAAATTTAACAGGACAATTTTGTGAACTCAAAAATACTTGGCTCAGTTGCCATTGTCGCCGGAACGGCAATCGGTGGCGGCATGTTAGCCCTGCCTCTGGCAACCGCTTCACTTGGTACACTTCCCGCACTGCTTTTACTCATCGCCATCTGGGGCGTATCAATCTATACCTCTCTATTGATGCTTGAAATTAACCTGCGCACGGGTGTGGGTCTTAATATGCACTCTATTACCGGCAAAACATTAGGCCGAGTGGGGCAGATTTTTCAGGGAGCGTCATTCTTAAGTTTATTATTCGCCTTAACCATGGTGTATCTGATGGGCGGCTCATCGCTGCTTGAGTCTAAGATGGACTTGGTTGGTATGAAGATGGACAACCAGCTTGCTGTATTGATATTTACCGCTATTTTCGGTGGTTTGATTGCGGTTGGTGTGCGCTGGATTGATAAAGTTTCACGGGTACTGTTTACCTCAATGATCGCATTACTTGTGATTGTGGTCGCTTACTTGCTACCAGAAGTGGATATGAGCCTACTGATGCGCAACTCGACTGAAGGTATGGTCAGTAGTGGCGACTTAACCAACCTGTGGCTAGCGGCTATTCCAATTGTATTCACCTCATTTGGTTTCCATGTGTGTATTGCCACGATTGTGCGCTACTTAGATGGTGACGCGATGTCATTGCGTAAGGTATTGATTATCGGCTCAACCATTCCATTGGTGTGTTATATCCTGTGGTTGCTAGTGACGCTTGGCACCTTAGGTGGCAAAACCGTGTATGAATTTAGCGGCTCACTACCTATGTTGGTTAGCGCACTGCAAGGTGTGGCGGAATCATCAATTTTGCAGCAGTTCATCGACCTATTCGCTAACCTGGCATTGGTGACCTCATTCCTTGGCGTAACCATGAGCTTGTTTGACTATATTGCCGAACTCACTCGCGCTAAAGAAGGCCTAGCTGGCCGCGCACAAACCTGGCTGCTGACCTTTGTGCCACCGCTATTGTGTGCACTTTATTATCCAGATGGTTTCTACAAGGTGCTTGGTTACGCTGCGATTCCGTTAGTGGTGATGATTATCTTCCTACCGATAGCGATGGCACTACGTCAGCGTAAGCAGAACCTAGGCGGTTATCAGGTGTGTGGCGGTAACACGGCACTTGCTTTAGCTGGGGTTGCAGGGGCAACCATTATTCTAGCCCAGCTATGGGTGGCGCTATAATTTGCCAAGATTAATCTACTTATAGACAAATAAGTATATCAATTAGATTAGGTAACAGCTTTGTAAGAGATTAATTCTGAATCTGTTATCAACATAGCATCTTATGATAAAGTCGAGCTCGATTATGAAAATAATGGCTCGGCTTTTTTGTTTTTCGGGCCCAACAAAATTGACTATCGAAGCACAAGCAATCAACAAAAAATCTTAAAAATACTCATAATAAATGCTTTTAAAAATAATATAAAAATGGACTTATAAAATGAAAAAATGGCTTTTGACAGCAGCTATCGCCACCTCTTTTGGTGCCGTAGCTGACGAAGGTATGTGGCAGCCTCATCAACTTCCTGCCATGGCAGATGAACTGAAAGCGAAGGGATTAGAAATCGACGTTAATTCGATTTCAAAATTGACCGAATTTCCTATGAATGCCGTGATCAGCCTAGGTGGCTGTACGGCATCATTTGTATCACCAAAAGGCCTAGTGGTGACTAACCACCACTGTGCTTACGGCTCAATCCAGTACAATTCAACGCCCGAAAATAACCTGCTACGCGATGGCTTTTTAGCTAAGTCGTTTGGCGAAGAGCTAGCTGCAACACCGGGCTCACGCATTTTCGTGACTGAAAGTGTTACTAACGTGACCGACAAGGTGAAAAAAGGCCTTGAGGGCGAAACCGGTAATGCATTTTACAAAGGCATTGAGCAGAAAGAAAAAGGCTTAGTCGCCGAGTGTGAAAAAGAAGACGGCTACCGCTGTAAAGTTTATAGCTTTCACGGCGGCCTTGAGTATTACCTCGTTAAGCAGCTAGAAATTCGCGATGTGCGTTTAGTGTATAACCCGGCCGCTAGCGTTGGTAAGTACGGCGGCGACGTTGATAACTGGATGTGGCCACGGCACACCGGTGATTACTCATTCTACCGCGCGTATGTCTCTAAAGACGGCAAGCCTGCAGATTTCAGCAAAGACAACGTGCCATACGAGCCAAAGAGCTTCTTGAAAGTGTCGGCTAAAGGCGTGAGCGAAGGTGATTTTGTGATGGTCGCGGGCTACCCAGGGCGTACCAACCGTTACCGCACCGCCAACGAAGTTGAAAATCAATTTGAGTGGGCATATCCAGAAGGTAAAGTCTTACGTGAACGCTTAATTGCAATCATCAAAGAAACTGCGCCAGAAGGCAGTGATGAGCGCATTAAGTATGAAAGCTCAATTGCAGGCCTAGCAAATTATGCTAAAAACTTTACCTCGATGATCGAGTTCTACGGCAAATCGCCCATGCTTGACGACCGTAAAGGCTTAGAGCAAGAGTTAGCTAACTGGATTAAAGCGGACAAGAAGCGTGAGCAGCAATACGGCAAAGTACTGGCTGAGCTTGATAAGTTAATCGCTAAGAGCCAACAAGGCCAAGAACGTGATTTACTGCTGAGCTACATGGGTTACAGCACCATGCTGAGTACAGCTAACCGTTTGTATCGTCTAGCGAATGAAAAAACATTGCCAGATATGCAACGTGAGCCAGGTTTCCAAGACCGCGATATGACCCGTTTTACCTCTGGCATGGAGCGCATTGAGCGCCGCTATGCAGCCAGTGTTGATAAAGCCATGCTAGCGGATCTCATAACCCGTTACGCAGCGCTGCCACAAGATCAGCACCTACCAGCATTTGATAAAGCGTTTGGTATTACTAACAACTTTAACGCGGCCGAGCTAAATAAGACGCTGGATAAGATGTATGCCGATACCCAGCTTTCAGACAAAGACACTCGTTTAGAGTGGATGGACAAATCAGTTGCTGATTTCAAGCAATCAAATGACCCGTTCATTCAGTACGCAGTAGCCACGTTCGATGAGCGTATGCAGCGTGAAAATGACAAGAAGCAGTTAGCAGGTGAGCTAATGAAGGTGCGCCCTATGTATATGGACGCCATCATCGCCTATAACCTTGAGCAAGGGTTGCCGGTTTACGCCGATGCCAACTCAAGCCTACGTGTTACTGTTGGTCATGTGAAAGGGTACTCACCAGAAGATGGGCTTAAAGCGGTGCCGTTTACTCGCCTTGAAGGTATCTTGGCCAAAGACACAGGTGTAGAGCCATTTAACGCACCAGCTAAGCAGTTAGAGCTTATCGCTAACAAGCAGTACGGTGATTACTATGTAAAATCACTAGACTCAGTACCAGTTAACTTCCTATCGACGCTTGATACCACAGGTGGTAACTCAGGTTCACCGACCTTAAATGGCCGTGCTGAGCTAGTGGGTCTACTGTTTGACGGTGTATACGAGAGTATTATCGGTGATTGGGGTTACGATCCACAGACTAACCGTTCTATCCAGGTGGATAGCCGTTATATGCTTTGGGTGATGAAGTATCTAGATAATGCAGATAACCTGTTAGAAGAGATGGAAATTGTTAATTAATCTTCGACCTTATTGACCAAGGTTAGATAGGTCTTTTGGATGCAAAAGCCGAAACATTAAGGTGTTTCGGCTTTTTTGATTTTTGGTTTGGGTTGAGTTTCATGCTCAAACTCGTCTGAACGATACCAAGTTGCGCTTGAGCTTAAAGTTAGACTGCGTCTAACAACTAAAGTCGTGAGCTTCCAGCTCACACACGGCCAAGAGGGGAAAAAGAGTCAACAGCTACCCTCTTGACCATTTCATTTATAAAGAGTCCCAGCCGCCCCGACGAAGTTGTTAACCCTCAGCCATTTTCGAAAATCGCTATCGCTTCAGAATCGCCACTGATAGGCAGGAAGCCTGAATGTCTTGAAGTGCATGGATGCACGAGAAAGACCATGGCTCTACTAAAGCTACCTCGTCATCCATGACTCGCTCACGATTTTCTGTCTACAAGAGTTCTTCAATTCCCTCGGCAACTCCGATAGGGAGTTGGTGTTTCCTGTGAGTTAGTGTTAGCTCTGTTCGTCATGCTTCTATAATGGATTATCAATACCTTAGCTAATGCGAACTATCTGATTTTGTATTCTCTATAACCTTTCCTTGGTAAAGAAGGGGTTAGCTTGTTACCTGAGTCAGCTCAGAGAGGTAAAGACCACTTCTCAGAGCTAAAACTGCTCCATCAAATTAAAGTAAGTTGTAAGCGATTTTTGCTATCAACTTACTTTCTAGTCATACGGCGTACAGCAGCAACCAAACCTAACAACAGCACACTGAACCCCATTGAGCCGCCACTAGAACCACCACTTTCAACTGGCGGTTTAGCATCAAGGTTAGTGATTGAGATAGCTAAACTCGTATTACCTGCAACCGCTCCCGACAAATTAAGAGTAAGCGTTTTAGCGTCTGAATAGACGTTATCACGTATGGTTTTTAACGAAATGGTTTTACTGGCTTCACCATCAACAAACGTTACCGACTCATTGATAAGATTAACGTTAGCAGCAGTCGCTGTTCCGAGTACCGTAGCTAAATTAATACTTAGCTCACCATCTGATCCATCTGTACGAACCAATTCAATATCAACAGAGTTCCCTTCGCTAACAGACATTTTATCAAGCTTAAATGACACTTCACCCGCTTGAGGTTCATCGACATTGATAACTTCAATTTCTTGTGCCGAACTATCCGCAATACTCAATGCGATTGGATAATCTAAGCTAAGAGAAAGCAAGCTAGAACCATCGATATAAATACCATCGGCCTGAGTTGCCAACACTAAATCAACGCTATTTCCACCCGCTGGAAACTCCACATAATGATATAAGCTGCCTGACATTTGCAGTGGTGTTAAGCCCTCAGACCACAAGCCAACAAAGGCATTTTTAGTCGTATCACCATCACGAACAACAGTTACAGTTACAGGCTGACCTTCATTGACAGACTGAGTATCAACCGAAAAAGAAACCGATCCCGCCACTTGACGAAGTTCATTCATTTTAGCGATTTCAGGTAAGCGCTCTGCAACAGTGCGCGCATTCTCAGTTTCGCCATGGACTCCACAGGCCATAGACGGATCAGAGAAACGTAACAACCTAGATGAATGTTCCCACGCTGACACGACACTCGATACCCTTGTACCGTCCTCAAGTTCACACACTACCGCATTAGAATAGGGGAACATAGCGCCACTGGTAGACGCGCCTTTATGATGCCCTGCCCCGAACACATGCCCCGCTTCATGCACAAAAGTACCACTTAGAAAAGGATGATGCCCCGCAAGATTAATACTAATGTGACCACCTGCAACGCCATAAGTCCCAGAATCATCAGGATACGAATGGAACTGAGTAACTACATCGAAGCGTTGCGAAGCAATATATGAATAGGCATCATTCCAAAAGTCATAATAATCATCGTCCATTGTCCCAACACCGAACTTAAATACCGATTCAGGGACATTAACAAAACCTGACATTACGCCTTTTACATGCGGCAACCCAAGTTCAGGAAAATTAGCAACCGATTGATTAAATTCATCAACGCCTTTCTGCACTAGCGCCTCAATCTCTCTTGCACCAAATTCAGATAAAGACTCAGGAGACACAAACATACCGAACGTAACCAGATATGGATCGTCACTGGTTCCCGCCCCTACATAACAAGTCCAATCATTTGAACAATGCTCGAACTGGCCACCAACTTTTGGCACTGACTTAAACATTAGCGAAGGCTTAACGCTACGAACATCATCAACAGCGATTTTACAAGAATCACCATGTTCAACCAGTCCAGCATTAGCAGAAAGTGATAAAACTAAAGCCAAAGTTAATAAAGAAGGTTTAAACGCTTTTTTTATAATTATTTTATTCATTGTCACAACCTCAAAATATGACGAACCTAAGCGGTATTCCCACCAATGTTCAGAGTTTTCGTTAAAGCACGATTAAACGCTTCTAACGTGCGGATTAAATTAGTTTATAATTATCACCATGTCTATGATCTAAATCGATTTTTGCACATAGATATGTGGCAGATATGTGGCAGATATGTGGCAGATATGTGGGGTCAGAGTCTGACGAATCCCCACAAAAAGATAAACAGAAATAATGAGATAGGCAAAAATATGAGGAACATTCATGGCATTTGGTG